>JAQVDG010000294.1 GCA_028698395.1 Weeksellaceae bacterium | reverse complement strand
CAATGGTGCTAACAGCCATCCGTCAAAACGGACTCGCTTTAAAATATGCCTCGGCTGAATTGCAAGCCGACGAACAGATGATTCGGGTGGCTTCCGAAAGCCCATGTGCCCTGCTTGATTGGGAATAACAAATACATAACACGGAGCCACTACAATGCAAATTCGCCCAACCGATCTTCACTTTAACCAATCAGTGCTCGAAGAGGATTTCAAAAGAGTCTCCGATGACTCCATGAAAAAGGTAATTAAATACCTCAATAATAGCGATTCATTCACAAGGATTTTTGATTTTGCCGTGGATGGGGCAGATCATTATTTTATCAGTCTTTTCCGGGATGGTTCAATGGAAATTCACTTCGGTCACTACAAAAAGAAAGCCTTTGGTGATTTATGGCTTGCCTTGGAAAAGCAAGATATCGATACGGTCCAAAAGATACTCAAAGAGGAAAACCTCTTACGCAAAGATGATCTGGCAGATTATCCTGAACATGCCTTGGAAATACTCTTATCCAATGTGATGGCAATGCTCATTAAAGTGGTCGAGAAAAACGACCCTGCAAGCATTAAAATCATGGGTCAATCCGATGGATTCAACCTTTACCGGAAATTCATTTTGGATCATATACATCTTCTTCCAAACTATTATTTAGGCCGTGATACTTTTGATGATTGTTATGCAAAAAAAGATAGTCATGACACTTCAGCTAAAGCCATTCTTTTAAGAAGCAAGCTGGCGGACAGCGGAAAATACAACCTGACCAACCATGATCTACTGCTTGGCGAATGAGAAATCGCCATGAAAATATTTAATACGACAGGCATAGATTTAAACAAGCACCGGCAAAAAACAAATTCGCTGGATCATTCTGAAATACTTAATAATTTGGAGATGCACCCATGAGCTGGAAGCTTTATCTCGATGATATACGAACGCCGAAAGACCCTACGTACATTATCTCACGCACGGCAGAAGATGCTCAAAATCTGGTACTCACCTGCGGGGTTCCCGGATTTATCTCTTTTGATCATGATTTAGGAATAAACAACGATGGGAATTTACACCGCTCCGGTTATGACTTCGCCAAATGGCTGGTAGAAATGGATATGGATGGTGTCATCAATATTCCAAAAGATTTTGCATTTACAGTTCATTCCGCTAACCCTGTTGGCGCTAAAAATATTCATGAGTATTTGGTTAATTATTTGCAATATCGAAACAAAAATAGGGATAGAGTATGAAATTTCTTCACGCAACCGACCTTCATTTCAACAAGCACTGGTTTGATTGGATAGCCGATCAACAAGAAATTTTTGATGTATTTTGCCTCACTGGAGATTTCTTGGAACCTGCATCCGATGTCCCATTATCCTCTCAAATCGAATGGATTAGCGGCTGGATGAAAAATTTCACAAAGCCCCTCTTTGTATGCAGTGGCAACCATGACATCGAAGAGGAAGCACATGAGGGATGGCTCTGCCGGATTTCAAACGTCTATGGCGATAACACTATTCAAACAATCAAGGGAATTAAATTCGGATGCGTTCCTTATATCGGGGGTGACCTCTTGGACTTTTGTGATTGCGACATCATCCTGAATCACGTACCACCAGCAAAAACGGATACGTCAACGGATAAAAAGGAGCAAGACTGGGGGGATAGAGAGCTTACAAGACTTCTAAAAAATCAACTCTTGGCTCCGAAATACCTTCTCTGTGGACACATGCACAATCCGAAAAAAGTGACGGCTACATTGCATAACACTACAATCTCAAATCCTGGTATTGGTCCCAAAGAAAAAACACCTCGGCATAACGTCTTTATGTTAGATTCGCTTTAATTGTTTCACGCGACCGACAATCGATCGTGTAATGTCTACTCCTCTTACTGTCCCAGAAATGGAAGCGGTAACTAGAAAACTAATGGAAATGCGTGGGGACATTGAGCCTTAATTCGAACCAATAAAGGAAACAACAATGATACACATAATATCTCTTCCAAATTTAACCACAAAACAACACGTGGAAATGTATTTAGAATCGCTATCTGACCCAATTACCGAGTTAATTCTAAAATGCCTCATGTTTGGAAAAGTTTCAGAAGAAAATGTGGGACACTGGTGCGGAGGTTTAAAAGGTCATATAAAATCTCTGTCTAAATTAAAAATAAAAGGGAAAAAGCCAGAAGAATCCCTTTTATTTTCTTCCCTATCCACTGGATCAGAAAATAGCGTAGTCATTGATGCCACAGATATAAGTCGCCTTAAAAAATACTCGTCATTAACTCCAGATATGTCAGATCTGCCAAACAAATATTACAAAGTACTTCATGAAATATGTAAGGTCATTGTAAATATGCCCCATGGAGAAACAATACCCACTTCCGATGTTGAAGCCATAATAAACAAGTACAATCAGTAAAGGAAAAACAATGCTACATTTGGTAAATACTATTTCATTTCCAAAGTATAACACCAACAATCAAGTAATTAAGGACATAAATAAAACTATTGGAATTCAAATAGTTTTAAACATATTCAAGTTGCTATATTTAAAAAACAATAATGCGTGGGAGCACTGGGTGGGTGAGCTAGTGGGACATCTAACTGGTAACGGTGGGTTATCAAGAATTAGATACAAAAATACTGAAAAACCATTTCCCCAGATTGTGTACTTTACTGGAATATTTGAAGAAGAGTATGGAAGTGACATGGGAAAAGAAAATTTTGTGCAAGATGTAAAAGACGAATTATATGACTATTTTAAAGAAAAAGCATATGACATACCAAACCAAAAAATAATGGAATTCTACAAGCCAGTTTCAAATGTTATAACAGTCATATCGGAAATGCTATCTTCCAAAAGCACAAAAGGTGATTACTACAATTATTTAAACTCTCTAAAACAGTAAAGGAAAAACAAATGGTACATTTAGAATCAGAAAACACAAGACCCGTCCAAGGTCAAACGATTTTCGGTTTTCCAAACATGGTCAATTGCAACATTAAGATGTTTAAGCAATTGTTAATGTCACCAAAGCCAGACGGATACGGCATTCCGTATAGAACAAATAGAGACGGGTGGAATATCCTATTAATCTCCAAAGTTGAGTATATCATATTCTATTGGGAAAACAATCAACTAATTTTCGCAAATTTATCAGAAGTTGGAAATCACGTCACCATAGACGGAAATCGGTATGTAAGTGTAAAAGCAAAATACACCGCCAAATTCTCAAATAACAAACCTAATATGGCTAAAGAAGCATACGTCACACTCGCAAAAGAAGTAGACGTAGGTGTCTCGGTAATTGTGGGCGACTGTGATCAATCAGAAGATCCCAAGGGAATGTGGCTCAAATGGATTACTAATCCGTCAAAATACGGGTGGGAAGATGGCTTTATTTTGGATACTAAAATCAATAGATCAATCAAATCCGAAGACTACTCAATGTACTGGGGCGATGGGGAAATTTACAAAAGATATGTCCCAGCGGTAAAGGTAAAACAACAATGAAGTCACTTCAACATATCAACATCATCAAACAAAGAGAAGAAATACCATGAATATCGATCAAAAAATACACGAACGGCTAAAAGAACTCAACGCAAAACTGTCTGTTCTTGAAAAACAAATCTATCCAACAGCGGTTCGACTCGGTACTGCATTAAAATATGAGATGGAAAACGGTATAGAAGGATTATTGGGTTGTGATCTCGTAGCTGAAATAGAATGCTATACCGATGAAGAAAATGCGGAGCCAGTTTGTATT
>JAQVDG010000012.1 GCA_028698395.1 Weeksellaceae bacterium | reverse complement strand
ATCCAAAGTGGCAAATAATTTATCTTCTGCAAAAACTTCGGATTTACTCAAAACATTCATCAAAGTCGATTTTCCCACATTGGTATAACCCACCAAAGCCACTCGCACCATAGCTCCTCGGTTAGTACGCTGTGTTGCCATTTGTTTGTCGATGGTTTTTAATTTTTCTTTTAATAAAGTAATTCTGTCCCGGATGATTCGTCGGTCGGTTTCAATTTCAGTTTCTCCGGGTCCTCTCATTCCGATTCCCCCTCTTTGTCGCTCCAAGTGTGTCCACATTCGGGTTAATCGAGGCAATAAATATTCATATTGTGCTAATTCTACCTGAGTTCGGGCATACGAAGTTTGGGCTCGTTGTGCAAAAATATCTAAGATTAACTGTGTTCGGTCAATGATTTTCCGATTGACTACTTTTTCAATATTTTTTAATTGAGACGGTGTTAATTCATCGTCAAAAATCACGGTATCAATTTCATTTTCTTCAACAAATTGTGTGATTTCCTCTAATTTTCCACTTCCTACAAAATATTTAGGATCGGGGCGGTCTAATTTTTGGGTAAAACGCTGTATCACTTCAGCTCCTGCGGTATAAGCGAGGAATTGAAGTTCATCCATGTATTCTTCTAATTTTTCTTCTGATTGTTCCCGGGAGATTAATCCAATCAAAACTACTTTTTCGTATTGTGCTTCTTTTTTTTCCAGCATAGTCCGGCAAAGATATGATTTTGATGATTAAAAAAATCAATTTATTACGCCGGAACCTATCAATTCGTCATCTAAGTACCAAGCTGCGAACTGACCTTCGGTAATGGCTTTTTGAGCTTGTTCAAATTCAATGTACATTCCGGATTCTGCTTTGTGTAAAACTGCTTTTTGCAATGCTTGTCGGTACCGGATTCTGACCTTAGCTTCTTTAGTTTCACCGGGATATAATTTTAAATCTTCACGCACCCAATGAATTTCATTTTCCCGAATGAATAAAGCTTTTTTCAATAATCCGGGATGGAATTCACCTTGTCCCGTATAAATAATATTTTCAACCACATCTGTATCCAAAACGAACAGAGGTTCAGGTGTTCCACCTACTCGTAAACCTTTTCGCTGTCCTTTGGTAAAATAATGTGCGCCATCGTGTTTGCCTACAACTTTTCCTAAACTTTTATCATAGTGATGACCTTCGGATTCAAAAGCTAATTTTTCCCATTTTGATTGAAATTCCGGTAATTCTGCACTGTAAATTGGATTGTTTTTGGCGATTTCTATGATTTCACCGGTTTTGGGTTTCAATTGTTGTTGTAAAAAATCCGGCAAACTTACTTTTCCGATGAAACATAATCCTTGTGAATCTTTTTTCTCGGCGGTAACTAAGTCTTGTTCTTTTGCAATTCTTCGTACTTCCGGTTTTTCTAATTCTCCAATGGGAAATAAGGCTTTGCTTAATTGTTCTTGCGTCAATTGGCACAAAAAATAACTTTGGTCTTTGTTGTTGTCTTTTCCGGCAAGTAACCGATAGATTTTTTTTCCGTTTTGGTCAATTTCTTCTCGCCTTGCATAATGTCCGGTTGCAACAAAGTCAGCTCCTAAATCCAAAGCTGTTTTCAGGAAAATATCGAACTTTATTTCCCGGTTGCAAAGTACATCCGGATTGGGTGTTCTTCCTTTTTCATATTCAGCGAACATATAATCTACAATTCGTTCTTTGTAAATTTCACTCAAATCAATGACTTGAAATGGGATATTCAATTTTTCGGCTACCATCAGAGCATCTGCACTGTCTTCTACCCAAGGGCATTCGTCTTCCAAAGTAACCGAAGCATCGTTCCAGTTTCGCATAAACAATCCGATGACATTGTAGCCTTGTTCTTTCAGCAAATAAGCGGCTACGCTGGAATCCACTCCTCCGGATAATCCTATCACAACTGTTTTCATTCTGCAAAGTTAGCGAAATCAATAAAAATAAGAATAGTGTTAAGTTAATTGTACAATGCCCGGAATTAAATTCCAAAAACATTGATACTAATTTTTCTTATACACTATACAACTCTACAGTTTACATAACAATAGTTGTATTTTCCTTATTTCATTAAAGATTGAATGGCTTTCTCTATTGTTTCTTCTTTTTTGGCAAAACAAAAGCGAACCAATTTTTGATTGGGTGATTGTTCATAAAATGCCGAAACCGGGATGGTTGCAACTTTATGGGTTTTTGTCAGCCATTTTGAAAATTCTAAATCGTCTTTTTCCGACCAATCAGAATAATCTGCCAAAAGAAAATAAGTTCCTTTAGGTTTTAAAATCCGAAAAGGAGTTTGGCTTAATCCTTCGATTAAAAAATCTCGTTTTTTCTGAAAAAATTCAGAAAGTTGCAAATATTCTTCTTCCCGTTTTAAAAATTCTGCCAAAGCATATTGAATCGGAGTATTCACACAAAAAACATTGAATTGATGAACTTTACGAAATTCTTTGGTCAATTTTTCAGGTGCTAAACAATACCCGATTTTCCAACCGGTACTATGATAAAGCTTCCCAAAAGAAGCAATCAAAAAACTTCTTTCTTTTAATTCTTTGAATCTACAAATACTCAGATGCCGGGCTCCATCAAAAACAATATGTTCATAAACTTCATCACTTATAATCAGAATATCCGTCCCTTTTGTTAAGCGGTTTAATTCTTCGAAATCTTCAGTTGAAAGTAAAGAAGTAGCCGGATTATTCGGATTGTTCAGTAGGATAAGTTTTGTTTTTTCTGAAATAAGCTGTTCCACTTTTTTCCAATTGATTGAAAAATCGGGAGCAATCAGTTGAACTGCTTTTGGAATTCCACCAAAAAGTTCAACCGTGGGGCGATACAAATCATAAGCCGGTTCAAAAATAATGACTTCATCTCCGGCATGAACAACCGAAGCAATTGCAGAAAACAAAGCTTCTGAACCTCCCGCTGTTATCGTAATTTCACTGTCCGGATGATAAACTGCACGGTGAATTTTTTCAGTTTTTTGTACAATCTGCTCCCTCAAAAAAGGAACACCGCTCATAGGTGAATATTGGTTGAATCCTTTTTTCATGAATTCATTGACTAAATTCACCAATTCCGGTGAGCAGTCAAAATCAGGAAAACCTTGTGACAGATTGATTGCATTGTGCTTTTGTGCCAATTGCGACATGACGGTGAAAATCGTAGTGCCTACATTGGGAAGTTTGGTGGAAATGTTCATTTTGTAAAGTTAATCATCTTCCACAAATTCCAAAATATCGCCGGGTTGACAATCCAATGCTTTGCAAACCGCTTCTAACGTACTAAATCGAATGGCTTTTGCTTTTCCTGTTTTGAGAATAGACAAATTGGAAAGTGTAATATCCACTTTTTCGGAAAGTTCATTCAACGACATTTTCCGTTTTGCCATCATTACATCTAAGTTAACTACAATCGCCATAATCAAACCGTTAATTCATTCTCTTCCTGCATTTCAATTCCGCGTTTGAAAATCTGAGAAATAATATAAACAATCGCCGCCATAAACAAAAAGTTATTTCCTTCTCCTATTTTAAAATCAAATTGCATATAATCTCCGGATTGCCAATTCAGATAAGTTTTTGCCACAAGTGAAACAACCCAAATTCCCATTAAATGAAAAGCTGTTTTTTCCAAATGTCGGGCAGTTTCAATTGAAAAAGGATTTTTGAGATTAAGTTTATCAAAAAGCTTAATCACGAGAAACCAAAGATATGCCAACATAAAAGCCAAAGCAATTAATAATGAAAATCCGAAGATAAATGTAACTGTATTTTTTTCTTTTAATTCAAAAATAGCCGGATTGATTTTGTACATATTTTTGGCTATTTCAGGATTAATGAAACTAAGCACAAATGAAAAAATCACACTGCCGCAAACTATAGCGTAACCAATAAAAGCAATCCAGGAAATAATTTTCAGAAAAGACAAGATATTTTGTGTTTTCATACATTTTAATTTTTATGCAATAATACTAAATATTTATCGAAAAACAATAAATATTTATTTCTTAACATGTTTTTTTACTTAAAAGAAGACAACCTATTTCACAAAAGCTCACAAACGAAATTCACAACGCTCTTTCGCGGAAACAAAGTATGCATTTGTCGAATTTACCGGAATTGACAATGAAATTATTTGTATTATAGATGATATTGCCGCCAAAAACGAAACCTTATCTTAAAATTTCGTTGAAAACCATTTGAAAATCCTTTTTCATCCATTTGAATTAGCGGTTGAAATTTTCTATTTTTGTGGAATGACAAAAGAATCAATGGAAAACACTTTGCCAAAAAATTCAACGAACTATACTGAAGACAACATAAAAACCCTTGATTGGCACGAACATATACGTACGCGCCCGGGGATGTACATCGGAAAATTAGGCGATGGCTCATCACAAGATGACGGAATTTATATTTTATTGAAAGAAATCATCGACAATTCGATTGATGAATTCGTAATGGGTGCCGGAAAAACCATTGAAATTAATGTTTCGGAAAATGAAGTAACAGTTCGTGATTTTGGACGAGGGATTCCATTAGGGAAAATGGTTGATGCTGTTTCTAAGATGAATACCGGTGGAAAATACGATTCACGTGCTTTTAAAAAATCGGTGGGACTGAACGGAGTCGGAACTAAAGCTGTGAACGCACTTTCCTCCTATTTCCGAGTACAATCGGTACGTGATAATAAAACTAAAATTGCCGAATTTGCTTATGGGGGAATTACTCACGAAGAACCGGAAAAAGAAACCACAGTCCGCAAAGGAACTAAAATCACTTTTGTTCCTGATGCTGAGATTTTTAAAAACTATAAATTTCGGAAAGAATACGTGGAGCGAATGCTCAAAAATTATGTATATCTGAATCTCGGGCTAAAAATCATTTTCAATGGTGAAGAATTTTACTCCGAAAACGGATTAAAAGATTTATTGACAGATAATATTGACGAAGAAATCGTTTATGACATCATTCATCTGAAAAGTGAGGATATTGAAATTGCTCTTACACACAGCGGACGCTCTTATTCAGAAACTTATTATTCCTTTGTGAACGGGCAAAATACCACACAAGGCGGAACCCATCTGAGCGCATTTAAAGAAGCTATTGTGAAAACTGTACGGGAATTTTACAATAAAAATTATGAACCGAGCGATATACGGAAATCCATCATTGCAGCGATCGCCGTAAAAGTCGAAGAACCGGTTTTTGAATCTCAGACCAAAACAAAATTGGGTTCTACCGATATGGGACCGAATTTACCAACCGTTAGAACTTTTGTAAATGATTTTGTTAAAAATCATCTGGACAATTATTTACATAAAAATCCGGATGCTGCACAAAGTTTAGAACGAAAAATCAAACAGGCAGAATTAGAACGAAAAGAACTCTCCGGTATTCAGAAATTAGCACGTGAACGAGCTAAAAAAGTCAGTTTACACAATAAAAAATTGCGCGATTGCCGCCAGCATTATAACGACCAAAAATCTAAATCAAAATTAGATACAACTATCTTTATTACGGAGGGAGACTCGGCAAGTGGTTCCATTACTAAAAGTCGAAATGTAGAAACTCAAGCGGTTTTCAGCTTACGAGGTAAACCACTGAATTCGTATGGATTGACTAAAAAA
The DNA here is from genome assembly GCA_028698395.1 of Weeksellaceae bacterium. The sequence goes on along the minus strand of JAQVDG010000012.1, from coordinate 10,822 downwards.
ATCGTGTATGAAAATGAAGAATTCAATTTATTGCAGGCAGCATTAAATATCGAAGACGGATTGGAAGAATTGCGTTATAACAACGTAGTCATCGCTACCGATGCAGACGTGGACGGAATGCACATACGACTACTTTTAATTACATTTTTTCTACAGTTTTTCCCTGATTTGATTCGGGAAGGACATTTGTACATTCTGCAAACGCCATTATTCAGAGTAAGAAATAAAAAAGAAACCCGTTATTGCTATACCGAAGAAGAACGAATCAATGCGATAAATGAATTAGGGAAAAATCCTGAAATTACACGATTTAAAGGTTTGGGTGAAATTTCACCGGATGAATTTAAAAATTTCATCGGAAAAGACATGCGTTTGGAACCGGTGATGATTGGAAAAGATACAACTATTGAAAATTTACTGGAATTTTATATGGGAAAAAACACTCCCGACCGACAAGAATTTATTGTCAATAATTTAAGGACAGAAATTTAATTGGAAAATGAGAATAAACAACAAACGAATAAATATCTATATAGAAACGCTTTACAATATCTTATTGTTATTATTTGTGGGAAGTCTAATTCTTATTTTTATCCCGATTACGCCGATTGTTAACTTAATTTCGCCTTATGCCCTTCTTCTTATAATTGGAATTATGATTTATTTTCTCTACCTGACAGGAAATCAAAACATTGAATACAACAGCGATGGAGAAGCTTTGACAATTCGCACACAAGACCCTTTTATCAGTAAATATTTTCCTAAAAACAAAACTTTGACTGATTTCCCAAAAAATAAAGTAATCGACTATGAAATCAAACAAAAATTTATCTTACGAAAACTTTATTTGTATTTACAGAGTAAACGAGCAAAAAAAGGATATGTCAAACTATCTTTTCCTATTACTTATTTAAATGACAAGGAGTTAAGAGATTTGAAAAAATCATTGAATCGGATTATCGAAAAAAATAACAAAGAGAAATTAAACGAAAGGATGTAAAAAATGAGTGAGTACCCAAACGAAGAAACAATCAAAAAGATATCCGGAATGTACGAAGACTGGTTCTTGGATTACGCTTCTTATGTAATTCTTGAACGAGCCATTCCGTCCATTTTTGATGGATTAAAACCCGTACAACGCCGCATCATGCATTCCATGCGTGAGTTAGAAGACGGACGCTACAACAAAGTGGCAAACATTGTGGGAAATACCATGAAATATCATCCACATGGCGATGCTGCAATTACGGATGCTATGGTGCAAATCGGGCAAAAAGAGTTGTTAATCGACATGCAGGGAAACTGGGGAAATATACTGACCGGCGATGGAGCTGCTGCCGCTCGTTATATTGAAGCCCGTTTGACTCCGTTTGCTTTGGAAGTGATTTTCAATCCCAAGACTACCGTTTGGCTTCCTTCGTATGACGGACGAAATAAAGAACCGGAAAATTTACCGGTAAAATTCCCGCTTTTACTTGCTCAAGGTGTAGAGGGAATCGCTGTAGGGCTTTCTACCAAAATACTTTCACATAATTTCAATGAATTAATTGATGCTTCCATTTCCTATTTAAAAGGAAAAAAATTCGTGCTTTATCCGGATTTCATAACCGGTGGTTATATCGACATTACTGATTATAACGACGGACAACGAGGTGGGAAAGTCAGAGTTCGGGCAAAAATCCAACAAGAAGACAAACATTTATTAAAAATAACAGAGCTTCCATTTGGAACTACAACAGGCAGTTTGATTGATTCTATACTGAAAGCCAATGATAAAGGTAAAATTAAAATCAAGAAAATTGAAGATAACACTTCTGACAGCGTTGAAATTTTAGTGCATTTAAACCCGGGGATTTCTCCCGATAAAATGATTGATGCACTTTATGCTTTCACTGATTGTGAAATCTCTATTTCGCCGAATGCTTGTGTGGTAGATGTGAATCGTCCTGAGTTTTTAAATGTTTCGGAAATTCTAAAAAGAAATACCGACCATACGGTTTATTTATTACAACGTGAATTAGAAATCGAACTCAATGAATTGCAAGAACAATGGCACTTTTCGTCTTTAGAACGAATTTTCATTGAAAACCGAATTTATCACGATATTGAAGAAGAAGAAACCTGGGAAGGCGTAATTCGTGCAATTGATGAAGGTTTGAAGCCGTACATTTCACATTTGCTACGTGCTGTTACAGAAGAAGATATTGTTCGTTTAACCGAAATTAGAATTAAGCGTATTTCCAAATTCGATTTGGACAAAGCACAACAATACATTGAATCTTTAGAAGGTAAAATTGAACAGGTTAAATACAATTTGGCAAATCTAATCGACTATGCCGTTACTTATTTTAAAAATTTAAAAACCAAATACGGAAAAGGAAAAGAACGAAAAACAGAAATCCGGATTTTCGATACCATTGATGCGACCAAAGTGGCAGCTGCCAATGTTCGGTTTTATGTGGATTTTGAAGAAGGATTCATTGGAACTTCACTTCGGAAAAATGAATTTTTATTTGAATGTTCTGATATTGACGACATTATAATATTCCGAAAAGATGGAAATATGCTGGTAACCAAAGTTGATTCTAAAACCTTTGTAGGAAAGGGAATTATTCATGTTGCCGTTTGGAATAAAAACGACAAACGCACGGTTTACAATATGATTTATCGGGATGGAAAAAATGGTCCTTCTTACCAAAAACGCTTTTCGGTAACTTCCATTACGCGCGACCGGGAATATAATTTAGCATCAGAAGCCAAAGGTTCTGAAATTCTGTATTTCACTGCTAATCCCAATGGAGAAGCCGAAGTTGTACAAGTTTTACTTAAACCAAATCAACGTTTAAAACGATTGCGTCTGGATATTGATTTTTCAGAATTAGCCGTAAAAGGACGAAACAGCAAAGGGAATTTAGTTACTAAATACCCGGTTAAAAAAGTAGAGTTCAAAGAAGAAGGTGTTTCTACTTTAGCTCCTCGAAAAGTTTGGTTTGATGATACAGTGAAACGCTTAAATGTGGAAGGAAGAGGTGAACTCTTAGGTGCGTTTCGAGGGGGAGATAAAATCCTGACTATTACCGATAAAGGCGAAGCTAAATTAACCACATTTGATTTGGGAAATAGGTATGATGATGAATTATTGATTATTGAAAAATGGAATCCTGAGAAACCCATTACCTGCATTTATTACGAAGCCGATAAAGAACGTTATTTCGTGAAAAGATTTACATTGGAAAATACATTAAATCCACAAAGCTTTTATTTTTCAGAACATTCTAATTCTTTTATCGAATTGGTAACCACACAAAAACATCCGATAGTTGATTTGATTTTTGCGAAAACAAAAGGAGAACAACGAGAAAATGAAATCATCGATTTACTTGAATTCATCGCAGTAAAAGGAATTAAAGCACAAGGAAATCAATTAACCACACATAAATTAAAACAAGTAAATTTGCAACCTGAAGTGGAAGAAGAAATTGAGCCGGAAGACGAGTCCATCGAAGATTCAGGAAATGAAGAACAAGCTTTATTGTTTGATTTTAATGAGGATTCCGAAACTGATTCTGATGAAATTTCAGAAAACGATAATTTATAAAAACAAAAAATGTCATTAATCACCATCTTAATCATTGCTATAACCGTTATTTTCAGTTATTCAGCATTCAATAATTACAACTTATTTGACCGATATAAATTCCAGCCACAAGCTATTTTGCAAGGAAAACAATACGACCGTTTATTAACTTCCGGTTTTCTACATGTTGACATGACACATTTGTTGTTCAATATGTTGACGCTGTATTTCTTTGCTGATGTAATCATCGGGTTTTTTGCCGGCACTTTAGGTGGTTTGGCAAATGGCTCAATCGGATTTGCCGTAGTCTATTTGATAGCAATTGTCGGTGGAAATTTATTGGCACTTGTTTTTCAAAAAAATAACCCAAGATATTCCGCAGTAGGAGCTTCTGGTGGTGTTTCAGGAATTTTATTTGCTACCATTATCATCTACCCTGAATTACAATTGTATTTATTCTTTGCCATCCCGATTAAAGCTTGGTTTTTTGCTATTATGTACTTGGCTTATTCAGTTTATGGCGTAAAAAAGCAATTAGGGAATATTGGACACGAAGCGCATTTGGGTGGTGCAATTGTCGGTTTGGCAGCACCTTTGATTTTCCGTCCGGAATTGATAACAGAAAGCCAGATTCAAATAATAGGAATAAGTGTGCCTTTGCTCGGTGTTTTATTAATTCCTATTATTGTTTTATTTGTAATGGCTTTAAAAACGAATAAATAATTTCGGTTATAAATAATTCTTCAACTCAATTAATTTCTCAATAACCGGAACATTTTCCATACCTACATGAGATTCATTCAGAGGATTAAAGAATATAGCCCGCATCCCGAATTTTGTTGCGCCTTCCATATCAGCTATCCAATCATCGCCTATATAAATGGATTCTTCTTTTGTTGCTCCGGCTTTATCCACAGCACTTTGAAACGCTTTTGGATCCGGTTTGGGTGTTCCTGCTCCATCTGAAGTTGTAACGGTCTGAATATAATCTTTAATCAAGCAACCTTGAATTTTTTTATGTGTAATTTCTTCAAATCCATTGGAAAGAATATGAAGATTATATTTTTTATACAAATAAGGAAGAACCGACTCCGTTCCTTCCACTACTTCTTGATTTTCTACAACTTCCGTCATTAACCGACTTTCCATTTCGGCAGAAAATTTATAATTTTGAATACCTAACTTCTGAAAAGTTTCCACAAAGCGACGTGTTTGTAATTCATTTCGTGAAATTTTCTTATCTCTGTAATCCGCCCATAAACTTTCATTTACACTATAATAAGCTGAATAAAAATTCGGAAAAGTAAGATTGTACGTTTCCTGTACATTATAATCTTCAAATAATCTGATTAATTTCAGTTTGGCGTTTTTTCGATAATCCCAAAGTGTATTGTCCAAATCGAAAAAAATGTGTTTAATATTTTCCATAAGTGGGTAAAAATAGGAAGTTTATCAATAAAAGACCAAGGGTTTGTTTAAAATCATTTTATAATTAACTATAATGGTGTTAAATCATGTCAAAAATCATGAAATTCATTTTGATTTATCTCAGAATAACTGACTTTTATTTTATAATCCCAACAAACTCTAACGATTATAACTGTTTATTTAAACAGAACAAATTGAATTTATTTATTCATAGAAATTAAGAATTCTTCATTGGAATTTGTGTTTTTAATCCGGTCGCGTAAAAACTCCATAGCTTCCAAAGGATTCATATCGGCCAAATAATTTCGCATAATCCACATTCGTTGCATGGTCGGTTCGTCTAACAGTAAATCATCGCGTCGTGTACTGGAAGAAACCAAATCAATAGCCGGGAAAATACGTTTATTGGCAATTTTACGATCTAATTGAAGTTCCATATTTCCGGTTCCTTTAAATTCTTCAAAAATAACTTCGTCCATCTTAGAGCCGGTATCAATCAAAGCGGTGGCAATTATGGTTAAAGAACCTCCATTTTCTATATTCCGTGCTGCTCCAAAAAATCGTTTAGGTTTATGAAGTGCATTAGCATCCACACCACCCGACAAAACTTTCCCGGAAGCCGGAGCAACCGTATTGTAAGCTCTTGCCAAACGTGTAATCGAATCCAAAAGAATCACTACATCATGACCGCATTCCACCATTCTTTTCGCTTTGGACAAAACCAAATTAGCAACTTTTACGTGTTCAGAAGCTTCTTTGTCAAAAGTAGAAGCCACTACTTCGCCGTTTACACTGCGTTTCATATCAGTTACCTCTTCCGGGCGTTCATCAATTAATAAAACAATCAAATAAACTTCCGGATGATTGGCAGCAATTGCATTAGCTACTTCTTTCATTAGCACGGTTTTACCTGTTTTAGGTTGTGCTACAATCATTCCTCTTTGTCCTTTCCCTATCGGAGCGAATAAATCCAAAACACGAGTGGAAAGTGTCGATTTTTTCTCCGCCAATTTGAACTTTTCATTGGGAAATAAAGGAGTTAAATGCTCAAAAGAAGCTCTATCTCTCACAAAATCAGGAGTTCTTCCGTTAATTTCTTTGATTTTAATCAAAGGAAAATATTTTTCACCTTCTTTAGGCGGTCGAACTTCTCCGGTAATGGTATCACCGGTTTTTAGTCCAAACAAGCGGATTTGGGATTGAGAAACATATACATCATCAGGAGAGGATAAATAATTAAAATCCGAAGAGCGTAAAAAACCGTAATTATCCGGCATAATCTCCAAAACTCCTTCTGTATCTATAATACCTTCAAACTCGTAATTAGCTGCACGGTATTTGTTTTTAGGCTGATTCTCTTCATTTTTTCCGTTTTCATGATTGGAATTTTGCGGTTTATGATTCGCATTGTGATTGTGTTGAGGTTTCTTTTTATTGTTTTGATTTGAATTCGGATTTTGATTTAAATGTTGATTGGGATTGGGATTCAACTGTTGGTTTTGTCCGTGATTCTGATGTTTTGTATGATTTTTTTGGTGATTTTGAGGGCGTTTATTTTCCTGATTTTCAACTTTTGGAGTTTCTTTTTGAGCTTCTTGAGTTGTTGGTTTTTCTTCTTTTTTCTCTTCGGAAGGAATTTGACCTTTTGGAGAAACTTCCTTTTTTAAATTTTGTTGCGGTCTTTGTACCGGTTTTCTTTTGTCTTCCTTTCCTTTTTCTTCATTCTTTTGAGGAGGTTTAGAAGATTCTTCATTTTTTTGCTGTGCGGAATTTGCTGCCTGAGAATCAAGTATACTGTAAATCAGCTCTATTTTCTTTTGTTGTCTAACTTTTTTAATCTTTAAACCGGTTGCAATCTCCTGAAGTTCATCGACTTTTTTAGTCTTAAGTTCGTTTAAATCAAACATATTTTATTTTGTTGTGTTGTTAATTATAATGATTATTTTTTCTGAAAAATGAACCTACTACCCAAAAGGTAATTCCCTGATAAAGTGGTTTTTTATATTCATAAATAAAAAGCGAGGAAATGTTCATTAGAAATGACCCTGCAATGTTACGAATAAATTTTAATACACAAGAACAAAAATATTATTATTTTTGCAGGCGATTCGTTAAGACATGATACAAAGAAAACAAAGCATTTATTTATTTTTAGCTACTTTGCTATCCGTTTTGGCTATTTTTTTCGGAAATTTATGGACGATAAATTCCGAATGGATACAGCCTAAAAAAAACGGAATTATAGGATTGTGGTACTTTGTATTGACTGTTTTGCCGTTTGTAACTCTTTTTTTGTATAAAAACAGAAAATTACAAATTCAATTAACGAATTTGGGAATTATATTGAATATTTTGTTAGTGGGCTATCTGGCTTATGCTCTATCTAATTTGCCCGGAGGATTTTCGGATTCTGAGAAGGGTGTTGGGCTTTTTATTCCTTTCGGATCGATTGTTTTGCTATTATTGGCAAATCGGCTTATTAAGAAAGATGAAAAGCTTGTAAAATCGGTGGACAGATTCAGGTAACCAAACAACTTTTTATAGAGTGTGAAAGCCGTTTCAAAATTTGAAACGGCTTTGTTTTTTATTTATAGTAAACTTTTTAAAAAAAGCCGGAATTTAACAAACTTAAAAACAGATATAAACTATCTTTGTGTTTTTTGAAATTCAATGAAAGTTTACAAATTCGGAGGCGCATCAGTCAAAGATGCAAACAGCATAAAAAATATAGTCAACGTTCTTAAAATAAACGGATATGAAGATGTTTTCATGGTAATTTCAGCTATGGGAAAAACCACAAATGCTTTGGAGGAAGTCGTGAAAGCTTATTTTGAAAAGTCGGATTTTAATCAAAAAATTAAACGAATAGAAGAAACGCATTTGAATATTATAAAGGAATTATTTCCAAACCCTAATGTTTTGAATCAGGAAATTCATTTGATTTTTGAAGAATTAAATGAATTTTTAGGTCGGAATAAATCACCCAATTACAATTTTGTTTATGACCAAGTAGTAAGCTATGGTGAATTAATTTCTACTAAAATCATTAGTTTTTATTTGAATTCAGTTGGAATTTCAACCACCTGGCTCGATGTGCGCGATTACATCAAAACCGATGATACCTATCGTGAAGGAAAAGTAAACTGGGAAAAAACTTGTAAGAATTTTGCTCAAATAGAAAAAGATAAACTCTATGTTACTCAAGGTTTTTTGGGTTCTGATGAGAATCATTTTACCACAACTTTAGGACGCGAAGGTTCGGATTATACCGCCGCCATCATTGCCAATTGTTTAGATGCAGAAAGTGTGACCATTTGGAAAGATGTTCCGGGCGTTTTAAATGCCGACCCAAGATATTTTGAACATACCCAATTGCTGAATGAAATTTCGTATGAAGAAGCCATTGAATTAGCTTATTACGGCGCTTCGGTCATTCATCCCAAAACCATGCAACCTTTACGGCAAAAAGAAATTCCTTTTTATGTAAAATCCTTTTTACAACCCGAAACAAAAGGAACTCAAATCAAAAAAGGATTGGATTTAGAGCCTTTTACGACTTGTTATATTCTGAAAAAACAACAAATTTTGTTGACCCTAAGTACTCGTGATTCTTCGTTTATCACAGAAGAAAAACTAAGTAAAATCTTCAATTTATTACATGATTTATCCATAAAAGTTAATTTAATGCAGAATTCAGCCATTACCTTATCACTTTGTTTGGAAGATAAGTTTCTACATTTGAATCAGTTTATTACACATTTAAAAACGGATTATCACATTGAAACAGAAAAAGAAGTATCTTTATACACTTTAAGGCATTATGATGAAAAATATTCTTATTTACCCGAAAAAGGAAAAGAATTATTACGACAGCACATTAAAAATACTTTGCAACTAATTGTAAAAGAATAATGGCATTAGTTTCTACAAAAGATATTTACCGGGTTTCCGGACTTAAAAAAATCGGACTTTTTGGCTATCCTTTAGCGTGGCTTCTAAAGTCTATCAGCGGAATGAACCGTTTGAATAAACTTTACAAAGGTGGAATCGATAAAGAAGCACCCGAGTTTTTATTGTATTTATTGGATGATTTAAATATCAAATACGAATTACACGATGTAGATTTCAGCCGGATTCCAAAAGAAGGACCGTTTATCATTGTTTCCAATCATCCTTTGGGCGGATTAGACGGAATTTTAATGATGCACATTTTGAGTAAAGTTCGTCCGGATTTTAAAATTATGGGGAATTTTCTTTTGCATCGAATCAAACCTTTGGAAAACATGGTAATTGCCGTTAATCCGTTTGAAAACCGAAAAGAAGCTTTCAATAGTACTTCCGGAATGCGAGAAGCGATTCGTCATATTCGAAATGGAAACTGTTTGGGGATTTTTCCGGCAGGAGAAGTTTCAACAAAAGATGAAGAAGGACAAGTAAGTGACCGGGAATGGCAAGAACCAGCGATTAAATTAATTCAAAAAATGAATGTTCCGGTTATTCCGATGTATTTTCATGCTAAAAATAGCCCTGTTTTTTATCAATTAGCAAATTTAAGTGCTGATTTACAAACCGCTATGCTACCAAGAGAAATGGTTCGACCTCGTTTAAATCCGATTCAAATCCGAATTGGAAAACCCATTTTACCCAAACACCAGGAATTCGACGATATAAAAAATTTCTCTGAATTTTTGCGAAAAAAAATCTATTCTCTGGCTTCTTATTATTCTTCAAAACGCTCTATTTTGATGGAAAGTTTAAAAATCCCAACTCAAATTGCTATCAATACACGAAATAAAAAACCCAAACAAATCGTAGAGCCAACCGAAATGGAATTAATACTGTCTGAAGTTAATGAATTGAGGCAGAATGAAGAAGCTCTATTATTTAAAAATGGAAATTACGAATGTTTTTTTTCAAATACTCAAAAAATTCCAAATATTTTACGGGAAATTGGGCGTCTGCGTGAAATTACCTTTCGTTTGGTCGGCGAAGGAACCAATCAGGAAATTGATTTGGATAGGTATGATGTACATTATCATCATTTGTTTTTATGGGATGAAAATGCACAACAATTAGTAGGTGCTTATCGAATGGCATTGGGCGCAGAAGTGTATGAACAACATGGAGTCAACGGTTTTTATTTGAATGAATTATTCCATATTGAACCGGAACTTCATCCGTTTTTAAAACGTTGCATAGAAATGGGACGAGCTTTTGTAATTCCTGACTACCAACAGAAACCCATGCCTTTATTTTTGCTTTGGCGAGGAATTATACATGTTACTCTACGAAATCCGGAAGAGAAATACATCATTGGTGGAGTGAGTATCAGCAATCAATTTTCAGATTTTTCCAAATCTCTGATGATTGAATTCATGAAATCTCATTATTACGATCCTTATGTGGCACAATATGTTCGACCTAAAAAAGAATTCAAAGTTCGTTTAAAAGACGAAGACAAAGAATTCTTTTTTGACGAAGCCAAAGCAGATTTGAATAAATTAGATAAACTTATTGATGAATTAGAACCGAATCTTCTCAGAATTCCGGTGTTAATCAAAAAATACATTAAACAAAATGCACGATTAATCGGATTCAATGTCGATCCCAAATTTAACGATGCAATTGATGGGTTGATGTATATCCGAATCAGCGATCTACCCGAAAGTACGGTAAAACCGGTTTTGGAAGAAATTCAAGCAGAATTAATCAGAAAAATGGAAACAAATCCAGAAGCTGATGAAAAATTATAAAATAGGATTATTAATTTTTTATCAATTTATAACTTTTCCCATCTTGTACTTTTACAAAATAGAT
>JAQVDG010000293.1 GCA_028698395.1 Weeksellaceae bacterium | reverse complement strand
GCATCTGCTACATTTGTACCGTCGTAACCGTAAACATAATAATAAGAGCCTGCTGCATCTTCAGAACCATCGGCAACCATGTTTACACTAGGCAAGTAGGCAAGGTTTTCTGCCATCCATACTTGGTTGCCGATGACCACTGTTTGGTAAACCTTACCGTCGCGTGGGTCGGTAAAAGTGCTTCCGCTACTTCCTTTTACATACATTGTTTGTGCTTGTAATCCTGTTAATCCTAGTCCTAACAAGAGTACGGCACTTAATTTTAATCGTTTGTGTCTCATTTTGTTTCCTCCTTTTTTATTGGTTATTAATCATTTTATTTATCTGTTCATTGTTATTGTTTCAATGCTGCTGCTGGGTTTTCTTCCACTGAATGCTAACGTTTTGGCGCTTGGCGCAGTGGCGGATTTCGGAGCACAAAACTGTCAATACACCACAAAAGTTGATGCGAGGTTGAATGTTCAATTAACCACGTCACCCGCCATTGCCGCCAAACGCTTGTTGGCAGCTGGCATTTTGTCGTCCTGTTCATTATCACTTATATTGATGTCTCTTATAATTACAACACCGTCAGAGCTTAGTGTCATAATTCTACTTTCGTCTTCGGAAAATGCTACAAAGGTCACTTTCTTAGTTTTGTTGTCTTTGATTTTATCACCGTGTCCTGTGAATGAGTCAATTATTTGCCCATTACCTGTCTTTGCAATATGAACAACATTTGATTCTTGGTGTCCATATCCACCCAAAGTCAAAGGCTCATATCCTTGTTCTGACAATGCTAAAAAATTGCCTGTCGGACTAAAACATAGAAAATTTTTACCCTTTATTTCGTTCCACTTTTTGTAGGTATGGTAAATGTTTGTTTTTGAGTTATAAATATTTTGTCTCAACTCAACTTCTGTTGTTTTGCTGTTAAAGAGGCCATCGTCAACAAAAAGAATATAAGTGTCTGGCGTACTATCATAAGTTGCGAAATAACCAGTTTTGGAAAATCCACAAACCCAAGATGCATATCTTGGGTATCTGCTTAAATATGTATCAAGTATTTCTAATGAACTCTTCTTTTCATCGAAGTTTATTTTTATGAAATGGATACCACCACCAGTTCCCAAACGATAAACCAAACCCAAATACTTGTTATCATAACTGAATGATGCGTAATTATAGAATTGAGTATCTTCAGGCAAAACTATTTCTTTGACTATACTGGTTCCAGTAATCCCAAATTCGGTATACTTCTCGATTTTCACCACATAATGTGAATTGATTTTAGTATAATCTTCAAGTCCTAATGATTGAAATTGCTCTTTGTAGGAATTAAAAATTAGTTGGCGATTTTTATCAACCCTTATTTTTGCTTGTTCCTTCTCTTTTTCTTCTAGAAAAATACTTGGTTCGTCTAAATCTTGTCTAAATTTTGAAACTTCTTCTACTTTCAACTCTTTACCATTGAGTTTATGGAAGTACCTTACTTTGGATGAAACTTGTGCATAAAGTTTACCATCTGGACTCATAAACCTATAATGATGATAGGTAGGCGGAGTAATATCTTGAAATGTTTTTGGGTCAATTATTTTCACTGCTCTTGAACCATCTTGCTCAACTATAAGGCTACCGTCATTTCTAAACGCTAAAAAGTTCCCTGAAATAAAGTTTATTGTTTCGCCTTTTTCGATGTCATAAAAGGAATATTTATTGCTTTCATCTTGAAGAACCAAAAATTGACCGTTTGGGGAAAGATAAGATTCCCTGTATTTGTTATCATCTATTGCTATTTCTGATAACTCATACTTTTCAATTTGATGATTAAATTTAGAAAGGTAGATTTTGTTAGTTCGATGTGATACAATTTTGTTCAGTTGCTTAGAATGAGATTCAATGTTGCCAATAAATGCATCTTTTATTTCAAGAGTTTCTGGGTTAAAAACTATTTGATTAGACGAAAAAGCGTACTTCTCAAAAAACTTAAAGTCCAAAGCGTCTTTAAAAAGTGGGTGTTGTACCTTTTGCTCATCAATAAGTATTCTTGTGCAATTTTTCAAATCGAAGGCATTCAAATATTTTGTGTTGGATATATTTTTTTCTTTACCACGATACCATATGATTTGATGTTTTTTGAAATGGTCAGGATTTAGAATTTCTATTTGCTCTAAAATGGCATAATTTGGATTGGTTGAACGGAAAAGTGAATACCTTTCTTTGGTTTTAATTAAAAAGTATCCTATTTCGTTTATTGTGAATAGTTCTATCGAGTCTTCATTACTGATGGTAACTTTATTCTTTCCTGAAAACAGTATTTTCGAACTTTGATGGCTTACGACAAGCATATCTTTTAGATATTCGTAAACTGTCAGGTTAGGAGTTTTGTCGATTAAAATATCTGCTTTCTCCGAATTGAAAAGCAAAAGGGTTATTTCCGTATTTTCTATTTTGTATGGTGTAGCAGTCCAAGTGGTTTGGTACTTTCTTAGAGTAACTCCATTAAAATCTCTTTTTATTCTCTTTTGAATTATAAAAACACCATTTTTAGTAGGGTAGACTTTGTGGGTTGTAAATATTTCTGATATTCTTTGTGATTCAGGAAGTGCGTGATAATGATATGTTTTCGAATCAGGAAGTGAAGAAATCACTTCTTCCTTAATTTCTTCCGCTTTTCTATTCAGGTCTGTTAGTTCAATTTCACTCCTTAGATGCTTGCCAATATGAATGTAATTATCACTTTGCAAATTAACTTCAAAATCAAGATTGAACGTTTCAGAGTAATTTGTATGTAAACTTGTACATTTTAGCGTCCTGTTTTCAAGTGTGAATACATTACCTAATTTGTCTATTGCGTTATTTTCCTTTTTTGGTATTTCGAAGTACTTATGAAGATTGTTCAAGCTTGAAACTTTCAATACTTCATTATGATTGATATAAATATTTAGGTTTGCATCATCTAAAAAGTAATCATTAAAATTTTCAAATGATTTTAACTCTGTTAAGTATTTTTTAGTTTGGTGTGCTAATTCGTAACAATGAATTGTGTTGGATTTGATGTTATAAAGCCAAGCTTTGTTGTTGTCGGCTAGTATCTTAATTTCACGATAATCATTTAATAATTCTCCGACCATTGAGAAATTTTCCGTATTGTAAACTCCAAGGTTAATAATCCCGCTTGCAGAGTTTCCTACTCTGGTTACAAATAGGAAATTTGTTCCGTTGATTTTATAAATTTCTGTTGGACTATAATGGTTTTCAGTAAGCAATATTTTCTTTTTCTCATCATAAAGCAATAATCTGTCCTTCATCAGAAAGAAGGAATATTCTGTGTCGTCAAAAACAAAAGCCTTTTTAAACTCACTTGACCCAAGCCTAAAGGCTTCTTTTATCTCTAATTCTTGCTGAAAAACGGTATTGTTGAAATTGCATTTTGCAATCAATTTGCCTGTTGCTTTAAGACTTGTCAGTAAAGTGGGATTTTTAGAATTAGCTTCAATAGACTTAACTACTTTGTCTTGGTCGTAAATGTCAATTTTCAAATTATCAACCGATGAAACAATTTGAAATTGGCTATTTCTATATCCTATACTCGGGAATATGTTAAATGGTCTTTTCATTTGTGTCGTTTGTATTTATGCTTGCTGCCAACGGACGGAGGATTTGCGAGGTTGCGAGGGGGGGGATATCCACTATCCCTTGTAATCTCGCAAATCCTGTGTTCTACGATGTCGCCGTTAGGCGAGGAGTAGAATGCAGGATGTAATCCTCCGTCCGTTCTCCCGACGAGCCGAAGGCGATGT
>JAQVDG010000292.1 GCA_028698395.1 Weeksellaceae bacterium | reverse complement strand
TGATTAAAAAAGGAATTCCCACGCATTATGTGGAAACTTTGAACGAGCGTGAGCAATTGGTCAAAAAAGTGAATATCATTCCTTTGGAAATGGTTGTTCGGAATTATGTGGCAGGCTCTATGGCACAGCGTTTAGGATTGGAAGAAGGAGCAAAATCTCCGGTTACGATTTTTGACATCTGTTACAAAAAAGACGAATTGGGAGATCCTTTGATTAATGACCATCACGCAGTTTTATTGGGTGCGGCAACCTATGAAGAATTGAAATTTATGTATGAGTTGACCGATAAAATCAACGAAGCATTAAAAGAATTATTCTTGAAAGCAAATCTTATTCTGATAGATTTCAAAATTGAATTTGGGAAAGATTCTGAAGGAAATATTATTTTGGCTGATGAAATTAGCCCGGATACCTGCCGACTTTGGGACAAAGATACTTTGAAAAAATTGGACAAAGACCGTTTCAGAAGAGATTTAGGAGAAGTTTCAGAAGCGTATCACGAAGTTTATAACCGCTTGCAAGAAGCATTAAAATGAATTTGAATTTAACCACAAAGAACACAAAGCAAGCACAAAGGACACAATTTATTGTATCCTTTGTGAAAAACTTAGTGTCCATCGTGGTAAAATAGAATTGCAAAGTTCACGAAGATGAATTTAACCACAAAGAATACAAAGCAAACACAACGTTTACAATTTATTGTGTCCTTTGTGAAAACTTAGTGTCCATCGTGGTAAAATAAAATAACAAAGTTTATGAAGAAATAATTGTAATGAATGAAAATGAATTAGCGAAATTGGTTTTCGAATGCGGTTTACAAGTCCACAAAGCATTAGGTCCGGGATTACTTGAAAGTTCTTATGAAGAATGTTTGTTTTACGAGTTATCAAAATATAATGTTTGGGTAGAAAAACAAAAGCCGTTACCATTGATTTATGAAGAAGTGAAATTAGAAATTGGATACAGAGTAGATTTATTAATTGAGAATAAGTTAATAGTCGAAGTAAAATCAGTTGAAGCATTAAATGAAATTCATTTGGCTCAAGTATTAACTTATTTGAAATTATCAAATTGTAAATTAGGTTTACTCATTAATTTCAATACAACTTTATTTAAAAATGGGGTAAAAAGAATTATTAATGGTTACTTATAATAAAACGATCTTTGTGTACATAGTGAAAAAACTTAGTGCCCTTGTGGTTATTCAATTTAACCACAAAGAACACAAAGCAAGCACAAAGAACACAATTTATTGTATCCTTTGTGAAAAACTTAGTGCCCATCGTGGTAAAATAGAATTGCAAAGTTCACGAAGATGAATTTAACCATAAAGAATACAAAGCAAACACAACGTTTACAATTTATTGTGTCCTTTGTGAAAAACTTAGTGCCCATCGTGGTAAAATAGAATAATAAAGTTCACAAAGAAAGATACAAAGAACATACTAAGAAGACAATATAAGTGTTAAATAATAAAGTTAAAATGAAAATAAAAAAAATTTCCACTCAATTCTATCAGAGAAATTATCTGAAAAAGATGTTTAATGATTCGTTCGATAGTGTGGAAGAAGAATGTGGAGTTTTTGGAATTTATTCACCTCAAAATATCGATACTTTTTCGCTGACGCAGTTCGGAATGTTCGCTTTACAGCATCGAGGACAAGAAGCTGCCGGTGTTTCGGTGTTAAAAAACGGAAATATAAAAACGTACAAATCAACTGGATTAGTATTGGATGTATTTAAGCAAATTGAAGAAATAGAAGAATTTCAAGGTAATGCAGCGATTGGTCATACACGCTATACAACAGCCGGAGGTGGGAGTTCTAAAAACATTCAGCCGTTGTATGCAGTGAATTATTTTGGAAAACCGCATTTTTCAATCGTTCATAATGGAAATGTAATTGAAACTGATGAATTGAAAGAAGAATTAATCAAAGACGGATTACCGTTTTTAGCAACTTCCGATACTGAAGTGATTTTACGTTCCATCCAAAAACACTCTGATCATAACGTCCAAGAAGCCATTCAATTAGGGTTGAAAAAGATTCGAGGAGCCTATTCGATTTTATTATTGACTAAAAATTCATTGGCAGCTTTCCGTGATCCAAACGGAATCCGACCTTTGTCGATTGGGAAAATAGGAGAAAATACGTATGTTTTTAGTTCTGAAACTTGCGCTTTGGATGCTGTAGGAGCAAAGTTTTTACGTGATGTAGAACCGGGAGAAATCGTAGTAGCTGATGAAAATGGACTTCACTCTTATCCACTTGGACAAGCTTCCAAAAATCGTATTTGTGCGTTTGAATATATTTATTTTGCACGTCCTGACTCCAATATGCAAGGCAAGGAGATTTATGATTTACGTGTAGAAAGTGGGAAAAAACTGTATGAACAATCACCTGTGGATGCTGATGTGGTTATTGGAGTTCCTGATTCGGGGGTTCCGTCAGCAATTGGATTTTCAGAAGCATCAGGAATTCCGTTTGAGCCAATTTTAGTTAAAAATCGTTATATGAGTCGTTCATTCATCGTTCCATCACAAGAAATGCGGGAAAGAATCGTGAATTTAAAACTCAATCCGATTGCCAATAAAATTAAAGGGAAACGATTAGTTATTTTAGATGATTCAATTGTGCGCGGAACTACAAGTAAACTTTTAGTTAAAATTTTAAAAGAAGCCGGTGCAAAAGAAATCCATTTCAGAAGTGCTTCGCCACCGATTGTGTCACCTTGTTTTTTAGGAATTGATATGCCGAATAAAAAGGATTTGATTTCTGCTAATATGAGCAATCAGGAGTTAGTCGATTATTTAGGTGTGGACAGTTTGGATTTTTTATCTGTTGAGAATTTGATTGAGATTTTAGGTTCTACCAACCATTGTTTCGGTTGTTTTACCGGAAAATATCCGGTGGAACGAAAGCAAATTCCGAATGAATCCGAAAATTAATTTTTTATACAAATAATTGTAGGTTTGCAAAATGAAATTACTTCCTTATAAAAATCTCTTCATTGGGATTACTTCTGTTTTAAAGTCAATATTTTTTGAGGACAGATATGCAGATAAAGAAATTGAGAAAATTTTAAAATCTAATCCTAAATGGGGAAGTAAAGATAGGGCTTTTATAGCTGAAACAGTGTATGATACCATTCGTTGGAAACGTTGGATTGAAGCTTCAATGGAGAAAAAACTTTGCCCGGAAAATCTATGGGAATTTGTAGGAACCTGGTTTATTTTACAAGAAGAAAAATTACCATATTGGGATGAATTTAAGAAAATAAATTCTAAAACAGTTATTCGTCGAAATTATAATTCGGTTCAAAATAATTTTCCAATAAGTGCATCCATTCCAGATTGGTTGTATGAGTTGGGTTTGAATGAATTAGGAAAAGAAATTTGGGAAAACGAAGTGAATGCCATGAATGAAACGGCAGCAACGGTTATTCGTGTCAATACTTTGAAAACTAATCGAAAAGAATTGAAAAAAGCATTAAAAGAAGAAGGAATTTCAAGTGAAATTTTAGCGAATTATCCTTTTGCTTTAGAATTAACCGAAAAAAACAATATTTTTAGAACACAAACTTTTAAAAACGGTTGGTTTGAAATTCAGGATGCCGGTTCTCAACTGATTGCTCCATTTTTGAATGTCGAAGAAGGAATGAGAGTTGTAGATGCTTGTGCCGGAGCAGGAGGGAAGACTTTACATTTATCAAATTTAATGAATAATAAAGATCAGATTTATGCTTTGGATATCCATGAATGGAAGTTGACAGAGTTAAAAAAACGAGCTAA
>JAQVDG010000291.1 GCA_028698395.1 Weeksellaceae bacterium | reverse complement strand
TTTACTGCAAGGTTCTTTTAAAGCTTCTATTGCAAGTCTTACCATCTCTTCTTTTGTGCTTTCTTTCAGTTCCTCCTCCATTTCATCAATAAATGACGCAGTTTGTAAATTATTCATCATGTAATTTGTAACCAATCTCTTCCTTTTCCGGTAATTTGAATTGATAAGGTTCTTACCAATTCTTATAAGATAATTTCCAAAATTGTCATCCAATTCTTTGCCATCAATGACATTATCATACATTATCAAAAACGCATCTTGATAATATTCTAAAGCTTCTTCTGTATCAATGGATGCATATCTTTTTATAGAGCTCAGAAACACCGATCTAAATTTTTTATAGAGGGAACTAATGTACTTTTGATCCTTCGATCTAATTTTATTTGCTATGCTTGAATAGTCCATATTGCTTTGTCGGATATCAAGGCAAATATAAGGATTTAGGCAATGATTTTTTATGCCTCAGAAAAAGAATATAGCTCATATTTTGCTCGAGTAATTGCTGTATAGATCCATTTTAGCCTGTTTTCATCCAACGGAAACTCAGGATATAGAAAAACATGATCCCATTCACTTCCCTGTGCTTTATGGGTTGTTATGGCATAGCCATACTTAATCTTTATGGCTGATAAATAGGGATCATCACTTATATTCTCAGTTTCTCTGAAAAGCTTATTGTGCTTTTTGCGGTCTGCCCAGAGGTTTTTTCTTATTTCATGCTCATTTTCAAGCTTATTATTCAAAAGATAGTCCATATCAAATTTGCTCTTGAAGCTAACCACTTCTCCATTGGCCATTGTGAATTGAAATTCTGCCTCGGCAAACGTTTTACCTGCGATTTGTTCCTTAGAACTTATATCAAATGAGAGTATTTTTCCAATCTCGCCGGCAGCTAGATATTTTTTTCCAAAATAAGACTGACCAACAATAATCTGTTCTTTCTCACATAAAATTGCAGATGGTTCATTTAACAATCGACTTCGTATGGCTAAATTCAATTTGAATACTGTTAAATTTTTCCATCCTAGAAAAACAACCTGCCCAATTTTTTCATGATCAAAATGACTACAATAATGCCCAATTGCAAGATCACTACGATACATTTCCTTGTATTTTAGTGGTGGAGAATACTGTTGCTTACTTTCTATTAGTTTTCGCAATATACTTGCATTTCTCAGGATATAGCTCTCTTTTCCATGCCGTAAAATCTCAGTAAGATTATAACCTATAACAGACAATCTATATTTCTCTGATAATTTATCTGCATTCAAGGCAACCGATTCATACTCCCCTACAGGTGGCAACTGATAAGGATCCCCAACAAATATAATTTTTGATCCATTTGGGCATTCTTTATAATACTTAACAAGGTCATCAAGCACTGAGTTTGTTGATACAAACACCTCATTTGAAGCAGCTATAGTGTTTACCATCGAAGCTTCATCAACAATTATTACCAATCGCTTATTTACTTCAACCTGTCTTGGGATAAACCGGTATCGTATTGTTTCATTTACTTCCTCTTCCTGCAATACATAAACAAAACTATGTAATGTCTTTGTTCTGCTTCCTGTCTTTTTTGCTAAAACCTTGGCGGCTTGCCCTGTTGGAGCAAGTAAAACATAATCAATCTTTTGTCTTTCCAATTGACGTATGTATTCCTTAATTAAACTCGTTTTTCCTGTTCCGGCCGACCCACTTAAAATAAATGAGTCACTTTCATTGTCATTTTCCGTAAATTGAAACAGCCTGTTTAGTGCTTCCTCCTGGTCATGCCTCAATTCAAATTCTGTTTTCGGTTTTATTACTACTAATGCTTCCATTTGTCATTTTTTAAGGTTTAACTATTCAATAAATAGCGTGATTGTTGTTGAGCCATCTCAATTTGGTTTGTTTCAAAAGCATTTCGCAAAATCCTGTCAATCATGCTTTCAACCTCATACTTATTGAGGCGCTTTCCCATTCTCTCGGCAGCATCGTTTAATAATTCTATGAGCATCTCTTTCGACTCTCGAAGCACCTTTTCTTTTGAATAATAAGCACAATGAAATGCTTTATCGGCCAACAACGTACGGCTCTCAAGGGCATAAATCCTGATTCCATTTAAAAACGTATGTGCGTAGCCTTCACCTACATCCTCTTTTATTACGATCCCTTCTGCAAATCTGATAGCATTGAAATAAACATTATTAGCTGCAGATACATATCCATTCGAAAGGAATGCATTTGATTTTGCCGAATAACTCAAATTTGCGGGCAGTACATTTGTCAAACTCTTTAATATAACTTGTGTTTCCATTTTATACTCTGTTTTTATGTATTTATAAACCAAGCGAAGTGAAAAGATTACTTGCTGCTTTCGTCCTTGCATTTTTGTTCACTTTTGTCTTCTTTCTGTTATTTCTTTTATTACTGTTTTTATTTGAAGTCGGAGATTCAATTACGATATCTCTGAAAAGTAATTTTGTAATAATACTGGTCTCATTCAGTCGTTCATCAAAAGGGAGCATCACTTCCAATCTGAACTTTTTTATCAGTTTACCGTCTTGTAAGATGTTAATAGCTCTCAAAAACTTCTTTTCATTGATGTACTGATAAATAGCTTGATATTCGAGGAACGACATAGGTTTTGCAGTCACTAAGCAATAATCTATCTCTATTGGCAATTCAGTTTTCATAACTTTATAAGGATGTAATGTTAATACCTAATCCAACTGCCCACTTAATTACTGCTTTATAACTTTGTTCAAAATAAGCGGACTTTAATTTTTGATCTATGATTTCAATTGCTTGTAATTCATCAAAGAATTTGTTTTCCATCTCTGCAGCTTCTCGTAACATTGTTAGCAATCCATCACGGACCATTCTCCTAACATATTCTCGCGAATAGTTTGTTTGTTTTTTAACTTCGCCATCAAAAATTAATTTTCCGTTCTGGTCTAAAACCATAAGAGAAACCAAAAAAATACTCGCAGTTCCTTTTGCAACACCTTCAATAATTTTTAAATCTCCAAATTCTCGCAATCCCGTTTGATAATTAAGCCCCGAAGAAGCTTTGTAGCTTTGTCTGATTGCAAGGCCGGTTTCTTTGTCCGCACGGCCATTTGTAATTGTAAGTGAGTTCATTTTTTTAATTTTTTGTTAAACAATTTTTATGATGATGAATGCAATTAAAGCTTAAAAGTGAACCCTCTTTTTTAAATTTATTTTTAAAAATTTCTAATTCTAATTGTATAATATCGATTACCTGATGTTTAAATCTGACAATTTTTTTTTGAATTATTCATGCATAATTTTTTCTCATCTACTCAAAAACATGTTGAGTCTTTTCGTCCTTCACTCGGCATAGTCTATGGCTATCTCGTTAAATTTGTCTAACCACATAACTAAACTATTCCGTGTCCAAATACCCCCCCCCACAACTCTTAGGTAGTCTGTGTCTTCCTCGCATCCAAAACCCTCATCACTACCCGTCGAGCCTAACCCCTTTTTTCCTAAATTTGTCTACCGACTTTTCAACCATGAACCATCAATCAGCAATTGATACTTCCCATAAAATGACACCTGAAGCTTTTAGGGAGTACATGGATAGCATTTTATCCAGCTTAACTGATGAACAATTGGCCATCCTGTCCACCGCAACCAAAAAAGCACTTAAACATCAAGAAGAATTGGAAAGTAAGATCACCAGAAA
Organism: Weeksellaceae bacterium; assembly: GCA_028698395.1. The sequence continues at coordinate 100 of JAQVDG010000291.1, read as the reverse complement.
ATTTGAAAGTAACACCTGGCGACAAATCGACCTGCTCGAACGCATCAAAACAAAAAGTGCCATCCGCAGAGTTGAAAGACGTATTTTATCGCATTACCTC
>JAQVDG010000011.1 GCA_028698395.1 Weeksellaceae bacterium | reverse complement strand
ATTCTTTAGAAAGAAAACAATTTGGAAAACCAATTGCTTCATATCAATTACAACAAAAAAAATTAGCCGAATTCATTACTGAAATTACTAAAGCACAATTATTAGTTTGGCGTTTAGGAACTTTAAAAAATGAAGATAAAGCAACTCCGGCACAAATATCAATGGCAAAACGTAATAATGTAAAAATGGCAATTGATATTGCACGCGAATCCCGGCAAATTTTAGGAGGAATGGGAATTGTCGGCGATTATCCGATGATGCGTCATGCCGCCAATTTAGAATCGGTAATTACTTACGAAGGAACACATGATATTCATTTACTGATTACAGGAAATGATATTACAGGAATTAATGCGTTTGAATAATTAGACATAAAGTATTTGTTACCAGACAATAAGACTCACAGTCCTATTCCGGTACTTACTACCTATAGAGAAATGAAAGAAATTCAAATTCTTCTTCCCAAAATGGGGGAGAGCGTGATGGAAGCAACCATTACCAATTGGTTGAAACAACCGGGTGATTCTATAGAAAAAGATGAGGTTTTTGTAACCATTGGAACCGACAAAGTGGACAGTGAATTGCCTTCCGAATATGAAGGTGTGTTAAAAACGATTTTAGTAGAAGAAGGAGATGAAGCCAAAGTAGGAACTCCAATTTGTATTTTTGAAGTTTCTGAAGATACGGTAGTTCATGTTGAACAGGTGGGAGAAGAAAAAAATCATCTCGTTCAATCCGATGTCCAGGTTGAATTATTGGAAATTAAGAGATTAGATGGAAAATCATTTCTTTCACCGGTTGTTCGGAGAATTGCCGCTGAAAACGGTTTGGAAATCGAAGAATTAAAGCAAATTCAACCTACCGGAGAAAATGGAAGAATCCGTAAAATTGATATTTTAAGGTACCTAAAAAAGGATGAAAAACCAATTCAACAAGGATCTGTTTCACAAAAATTAAATTTGAATATCCAGCCGGAAGATAAAGTAGAAACTTTGCCCCGAATCCGTCAAATTGCGGCACAGCATTTACAAAGTTCTTATCAAATTATCCCGCATGTTACAACTTTTTCAGAAGTAAACGTATCAAATTTAGTTAAACACAGAGAAGCAATTAAAGAAGATTTCCAAAAGAAAAATAGTGTGAAAATCACCTATACGCATTTCATAATGAAAGCAGTCATTGATACTTTGAAAGAATTCCCAAAGTTTAATGCTTGGCTGAATGAAGATGAACTTATTCTGAAAAACGATGTTAATTTAGGATTTGCAACTGCTTTACCCGATGGGAATTTAATTGTTCCTAATGTGAAAAAAGTCAATGATATGACATTGAAAGAAATCATAGAAAATGTAAATCAAATTGGAAATAATGCTAAATCTAATAAATTAAAATCAACTGATATTCAAGATACAACTTTCACAGTTAGCAATACCGGGATTTTTGGAAGCCTAATGGGAACCCCGATTATCAGCCGTCCGCAGGTAGCAGTTTTAGCTTTGGGTGAAATCCGTTCAGGCGCAGGAGTAATTAAAGTTGATGGAAAAGAAGAATTGGCTGTTTGTAAAATGATGATGCTTTCCTTGTCCTACGATCACAGAGTAATTGACGGTGCATTGGCTTCCCAATTTTTATCGACAGTTAAAAAGAAATTAGAAGAAATTAAATAAAACGTAAAACTATGAAAATCTCACAGTTGGCAGAAAATTTAAAAGGTTCTGAAATCATAAAAATAGCCGGAGAAGTTCGAGCTATGCAGGCACAAGGACAAAAAATATTTAATTTAACCATTGGTGATTTTGATTCAAAATTATTTTCTGTTCCAACCGAATTAAAAGATTTAATCATAAAAGCATACCAATCTGATTTAACGAATTATCCGGCAGGAAATGGAGAAGAAGTACTTCGGAAAAGCGTTTCAGCCTATTTAGAAAAAAATTTAAAATTAACTTATACAGCAAACGAAATTTTAATTTCTGGTGGTGCTCGTCCGTTGATTTATGCGATTTACCAAACTATTTTAGATGTCAACGATACTGTTTTATATCCGGCTCCTTCTTGGAACAACGATGCTTATACTTTTTTATCGCGATGTAAAGAAATTGTGATTGAGACTCAGGCAGAAAATAAATTTATGCCAACTGTAGAAGAAATTGCTCCTTACATTCAGGAAGCAAATCTGATTGCAGTTTGTTCTCCTTTAAATCCGAGTGGGACTACATTTGAATATGCTGAATTAGAGAAAATAAACCACTTAATTATAACAGAAAATAAAAGAAGGAGTGAATTGAATTTGAAACCTTTGTATTTGTTGTATGACCAAATTTATTGGCAATTGACTTATGGTACAATTCAGCATTATAATCCGGTTAGCATTTCTCCGGAAATGCGAGATTATACGATTTTTGTTGATGGAATTTCCAAAGCTTTTGCCTCAACTGGAGTTCGTGTAGGTTGGGCATTCGGACCGGAAAAAGTGATTTCAAAAATGAAAGATATTTTGAGTCATATTGGAGCTTGGGCACCTAAACCGGAGCAGATGGCAACAGCAGAATTTTTAAAAATGTCAAATGAAGTAAATACCTATTTAATTCATTTAAAATCCGAAATAAGTTACAGATTAACAGAATTTTACCGTGAATTTAAAAAATTAAATAATGAAGGGTTTCCGGTTGATGTTATTCAGCCCGAAGCTGCCTTGTATTTAACGGTAAAATTTGATTTACTAAATAAAAAGACAGCAGAAGGTGAAGAATTAAAGTCCGTTCAGCAAATTACTTCTTATCTTTTGAAGGAAGCAAAAGTTGCCTTAGTACCGTTTTATGCTTTTGGAGTAAGTCATACTCAGCCTTGGTTTCGATTATCAGTTGGAACAGTAAAACGAAATGAAATTCCGGATATTATGAACAATTTAAAACTTGCACTAAAGCAATTAAGCTAAAAATTCACTCATTTTTGCTTAATAAAAATTCCAGTTTTTTCAGCATATATTCCGGGCAACGAACAGGTTTTCGGGTAAATTTATCCACAAAGGCAAGCAATGCATAACCTTCGGTTAAAAGCTCATTATTCTGATTGGTTATTTTATAATCAAAACGAAAGCGAACGCCTTTCGGGATTTCCTTAATTTGTGTTTCAATGGTTAAAATATCATCATAAAATGCAGATTTGATATAACGAAGATGAAGCTCAATAACCGGAAGCAAAACACCACTTTCTTCTAAGTCCTTGTAAGGCAAATCAATCTCTCTGAAAAGCTCAATTCTACCTAATTCAAAATAAGCCGGATAATTGCCATGATATACAATTCCCATTTGGTCTGTTTCACCGTATCGCACTCTTATAGAAGTTGTTGATTTAATCATATTAAAGTTTTTATTTAGGTTATACAAAGATATTTTCAAAAAGTCAAGAAGCATTTCATTTTTTTATCCAGAAAATAATAAGCACTTTTGTTCAGGCGAAAAAAAAGCCTATATTAGTACCAAATTTTAACCAAAAAATCAATATTTTAAAACTATGTCAAAAACAGCAAATCGGGTATGGGAAAATTGTTTGGATTTTGTTAAAGACAATATTCATGAGCAAGCTTTCAATACTTGGTTTACTCCGATTCAACCTATCAAACTTACTGAAAATATTTTAACCATTCAGGTTCCCAGTAAGTTTTTTTATGAATGGCTAGAAGAACATTATGTGAAATTACTGAAAATCGCTCTCCAAAAGGAATTAGGAAAAGAAGCAAAATTGGTTTACAGTATCGTAATGGATCAAAAATACACTGGAAAAGATTCTTATACGGTGAAAATTCCTAGTTCAAATCGGGAAAAAATAAAACCACAAGAGGTTGACGCCCCTTTGCCAATTGACAGTAAAAAAGTGAAAAATCCTTTTATTATTCCGGGATTACAAAAAATAAAAATTGATTCACAATTAAATATAAACAATAGTTTCAGCAATTTTATTGAAGGAGAAGCGAATCGCTTGGCTCGTTCTGCCGGAAAAGCAATTGCAAAAAAACCGGGCGGAACATCATTTAATCCGTTATTCATCTACGGTGGAGTGGGATTAGGGAAAACCCATTTAGCGCATGCCATCGGGTTGGAAGTGAAAGAAAAACATCCTGATAAAACGGTTTTGTATGTTTCAACTGAAAAATTTCAGCAACAGTATGCCGATGCAGCACAAAGCAATAACCGAAATGATTTTATTCATTTTTATCAAATGATTGATGTTTTAATAATTGATGACATTCATTTTTTATCCGGTAAAAAAGGAACACAAGAAGCTTTTTTCAATATATTCAATCACTTACATCAAAAAGGAAATCAAATTATTTTAACTTCTGATAAACCACCGGTGGATATTCAGGATATTGAACAACGTTTGATTTCCCGATTTAAATGGGGTTTATCAGCAGATTTACAAACGCCAGATTACGAAACTCGTTTAGCAATTTTAAAACATAAAACTGAAAAAGACGGTATTGAAATTCCGGAAGAAGTTTTGGATCATATTGCAAAAAATATAAAAACCAATATTCGAGAATTAGAAGGTTGTTTAAATTCCATCATTGCACAAGCCACTTTAAATAAAAAGGAAATTACAATGGAATTGACTCAAAAAACTTTGGCCAATTTCATCAGTAATACCCGAAAAGAAATCTCAATTGATTACATTCAGCGTGTTGTTTGTGATTATTTTAAAATCCCGGTTGACGATATTCAATCCAAAACGCGAAAAAGAGATATTGTTCAGGCACGTCAGTTAGCAATGTATTTTTCAAAAAAATATACCAAAGCTTCCTTGGCAAGTATTGGTTCTCAAATTGGTAAAAGAGATCACGCAACTGTATTGCACGCTTGCAAAACCGTTCGGAATTTATCAGAAACCGATAAAGTATTCAAAGGTTATGTAGATGATTTGAATCGTAAAATCAATTGGGAATAAACGTTTACTATGAAAATTTTGATGGTTTGTTTAGGCAATATCTGTCGTTCTCCAATGGCAGAAGGAATTTTACGCTCAAAATTATCGGATGATTTTGAAGTAGATTCAGCCGGAACAGGAAACTGGCATGCCGGAGAAGCTCCTGATTTCCGTGCAATTACAGTTGCAAAAAGAAAAGGAGTGGACATTTCTAAGCTAAAAGCAAGGCAATTTAAAATTTCTGATTTTGAAAAATTCGATGTGATTTTCGCAATGGATAAATCGAATTATTCTAATATTATTGCTTTAGCAAAAAATCAAGAACAAAAAAATAAAGTAAAAATGCTTTTGGATAAAGACATGGAAGTTCCCGACCCTTATTATGGAAATGAAAAGGAATTTGAAGATGTCTTTCAGCTTTTGGACGCTTCTTTGAGCAAATGGGCAGACAAATTAAAATACAATGAAAGCTAAATTATATTTGATTCCGACTTTGTTGGGCAATGATGATTTTCAGCGAAGTTTACCCGATTATAATCTTCAGATTATAGAACAAATAAATATTTTTGTTGTTGAAAATGAAAAATCGGCACGTAAATTTATTAAGACAATTCTTCCAAAAAAAAAACAGTCAGAATTGGAAATTTATTTGTTGAATAAAAATACCTCTCAAGAAGAATTATGGGAATTGGATAAATTATTTCAACTAAATCAACCTATTGGAATTCTTTCAGAAGCAGGATTACCTGCTGTAGCCGACCCCGGCGCAAAATTAGTTCGATTGGCTCATCAAAAAAATTGCCAGGTTATTCCTTTGGTCGGACCGTCTTCTATTTTATTAGCACTGATGGCTTCCGGGATGAACGGTCAAAAATTCACTTTCCATGGTTATTTACCAATTGATAAATTTGAGCGAAAAAAAGCCATTCAAAAATTAGAGCAGGAGAGTAGAAGAGAAAAATCTACTCAGATTTTTATGGAAACACCTTACCGAAATAATCAATTAATAGAAGATTTAATTCAATTCGGACAAGCTTCTACTTTGCTTTGTGTGGCTTCTAATTTAACGATGGATGACGAATTCATTTTAACACAGTCTCTTAAAGATTGGGCAAAAAAAAAGACGGACTTTCATAAAAAGCCCGCCATTTTCTTATTGGAATCGTATTAAAACTACGATTTACTTTGTTTCCGGTGCTTGACCAATCAAATCCATAAATTCATCTAATTTTGGTGTGATGATGATTTGAGTTCTGCGGTTTCGGTTACGTCCGGCTTCTGTATCATTACTTGCGATTGGATTGTATTCTCCACGACCTCCTGCTGTCAAACGTTTTGGATCAACTCCATGCTGATTTTGTAAAGCCTGAACTACAGAAGAAGCTCTTAAAGCACTTAAATCCCAGTTATTTCGGATGTTTTCACGTTTAATCGGAACATCATCTGTATTTCCTTCAATTAAAACATCATAATCCTTATAATCTTTTATGATTTTAGCAATTTTTGCTAAAGTTTCATGAGCAGCAGGACTGATTTCATAACTTCCTGATTTATACAACATATTGTCAGACAAAGAAATATAAACTACTCCTTTTAAAACTTGAACATCTACATCACGCATTTCTTCTCTGCTCAATGAACGGGTTAAATTATTGGTTAAAACCATATTCAAAGAGTCATTTTTGCGATTAATTTCGGTTAAATGTTTAATGTATTTGTTTGAAGCATTGATTTCATCCACTAATTTTGAAATGTTAGCTCCTCCTTGTTGACTTCCAACCAAACAATTGTCCAAAGCTTTTTGTAAAGCTTCAACATGATTACGTTCAGAAGCAATTCGCTCTTCTAAGCTGCTCACTCTGGAACGAGCTGCCGATAATTCAGCCTGACACGCATTTAAGTCAGCCAAAGTGCTTTGATTTTCGGAATAAACAGAATTAAAACGACCATGCAAATCGTCATATTCTTTTTTAGATACACAGCTGGTAATAACCAATGCCATAACTGTAACTACTGAAAAAATGGATAATCTCATAAAAATTTTAAATTAATTGATTTTATATGTTAATAACGTTTTTTATCTGATTCTATTTTAACGAATCTTACTATTTTGCAAAGTAAAGACCGTTTCTTTGCTTGTTTCACAAATCTTTTAAAAAGTTTTAAACTACTTAATGACAAACGGAACGAGTTATTGCAATTTTTATTCCATAATTTTAGAAACTGTTTTAATTTTATTTCATTTTGAAATTATTTTGAATAACTTGCACTGAACTAAAAATAAAGAATGAAAACTAAAATATTACTGATTTATACAGGTGGAACTATCGGAATGGAAAAAGATTATGAAACCGCTTCTTTAAAACCATTTGATTTTGAAAATTTACTGAAACACATACCTGAATTGAGTTTAATCGACAGTGATATTGACTTTACAGGATTTAAAAAGCCAATTGATTCATCTGATATGAATCCGGAGCATTGGAAAGAATTGGCTCGGATGATTGAAGAAAATTACAATAAATTCGATGGTTTTGTGATTTTACACGGAACGGATACCATGGCATATTCAGCTTCAGCTTTAAGTTTCATGTTAAATGGACTCCAAAAACCGATAATTTTTACCGGTTCACAATTACCGGTTGGTGATTTGCGGACGGATGCCAAAGAAAACCTGATTACATCCATTCATTTTGCTTCTCTTCAGGAAAATGGAAGAGCAGTAGTTCGTGAAGTTTGTATTTATTTTGAATACCGATTATTACGAGCTAATCGTACTACAAAAATCAGCGCAGAAAATTTTGATGCTTTTTCTTCACCCGATTACCCTGATTTAGGCGAATCCGGAATTCGCTTAGGCGTTCATTCACACGCATTACGTAAAGAAGATAAATCCATTCCATTTTCAATCAACACTCAACTAAATACTGATTTGGGTTTATTGAAAATTTTTCCGGGAATGTCCCAATCTTTTATTGAAAGCGTATTTTCTACAAAAAATCTGAAAGTAATGATTATTGAAGCATTTGGTTCAGGAAATATTTTTTCAGATGAGTGGTTCAAAAACTTATTGCATCAAAAAGCAAAAGAAAATGTACTTTTTATAATCAATACACAATGTGCAGGAGGAATGGTGGAAATCGGACGATATGAAACCAGTGAGATTTTCCGGGAAATCAATGCCATAAACGGATTTGATTTAACAACAGAAGCTTCCGTTACAAAAACCATTCATTTATTGGGGCAAAATTTGACTAATAAAGAATTTAAAAAACAATTTGAGTCGGATTTGAGAGGAGAATTATCAAAAACCTAAAGGAACTCTTTTTAGATAAAAAAGAAACAAACCCTTGCATATATCATAAAATGTATTGGGCTTATTTTTATATATTTGCACTACTTTCATAAAAAAATTAAAATAAAAATAGTATAAGAATGTCTAAATCAAAAATCAATTACACATTTACTGACGAAGCGCCTATGTTGGCGACTTTTTCATTTTTGCCGATTGTTCAAGCCTTTACTTCTGTTGCTGACATTGATGTAGTTACAAAAGATATTTCATTGGCAGGACGAATCTTGGCACATTTCCCTGAATATTTACAAGAAAATCAACGAATAAATGATGATTTGGCAGAATTGGGAGAATTAACCAAATCACCGGATGCCAATATCATTAAATTACCTAATATTTCAGCTTCTATTCCTCAGTTAAATGCAACTATTGCCGAATTACAAGCACATGGTTTTGCTGTTCCAAATTATTTAGCAGAACCAAAAACAGAAGATGAAAAAGAAATCAAAGTACGATATTCAAAAATCTTAGGTTCAGCTGTTAATCCGGTTTTACGTGAAGGAAACTCAGACAGAAGAGCACCGAAAGCAGTAAAAAATTACGCAAAAAAACATCCACATTCTATGGGAGCTTGGTCAACTGACTCCAAAACCAAAGTCGTTTCCATGTCTGCCGGAGATTTTTATGGAACTGAAAAATCTGTAACCATAGAAAACCCGACTCAATTTAAAATTGAATTTGTGGATGAAAATGGAAACACAAAGGAATTAAAAGCTTTTGCTCCTTTGTTGGCAGGTGAAATAATTGACAGCTCCGTTATGAATTTATCGGCTTTAAAAACGTTCACTAAAAAAGTAAAACAAGAAGCTAAAGAAGCCGGAGTTTTGTTTTCTGCACATTTAAAAGCAACAATGATGAAAGTTTCAGACCCTGTTATTTTTGGAGCTATTGTTTCGGTTTATTTTGAAGAAGTTTTTGAAAAATATGCTTCCTTATTTTCAGAATTAGGAATTAATCCTAACAATGGTTTGGGTGAATTATATACTAAAATTTCAGGTCATTCTTTAGAAAATGAAATAAAATCCGCAATTGAAACAGCTATTGCTAACGGACCGGATATTGCCATGGTAAATTCCGATAAAGGAATTACCAACTTGCATGTTCCATCTGACGTAATTGTAGATGCTTCCATGCCGGCAATGATTCGTACTTCCGGACAAATGTGGAATAAAGAAGGAAAACAACAAGATACTTTTGCTCTTATTCCGGACAGAGCTTATGCCGGAATTTATACAGCAGTAATTGATGATTGTAAACAAAATGGGGCTTATGATCCAACAACTATGGGCTCTGTTCCAAATGTCGGATTAATGGCACAAAAAGCTGAAGAATACGGTTCACATGACAAAACTTTTCAAGCAGAAGCAAACGGAATTATTCGTGTGGTAGATGCCAATGAAAATATTCTAATGGAACAAAAAGTAGAAAAAAACGATATTTTCAGAATGTGTCAAACTAAAGACGAACCAATTAAAGATTGGGTAAAATTAGCTGTGAATCGTGCAAGATTATCTCAAACTCCGGCTGTCTTTTGGTTGGATGAGAATCGTGCGCATGACCGTGAAATCATTAAAAAAGTAAACCAGTATCTTCCGAAATTTGATACAAGTGGATTGAATATTCAAATTCTTTCTCCTATTGAAGCATGTAAATTTTCAATTGAAAGAATCCGAAAAGGAGAAGACACCATTTCTGTAACCGGAAATGTTTTGCGTGATTATTTAACTGATCTTTTTCCGATTTTGGAATTAGGGACTTCAGCCAAAATGTTATCCATCGTTCCTTTGATGAACGGAGGAGGATTGTTTGAAACCGGAGCGGGAGGTTCTGCGCCTAAACATATTGAGCAATTCATCGAAGAAGGCTATTTACGTTGGGATTCTTTAGGTGAATTCTTGGCTTTACAAGCTTCTTTAGAGCATTTGGCTCAAACTCAAAACAATGAAAAAGCGCAAATTTTGGCAGATGCTTTGGACGAAGCCAATGCAAAATTTTTGGATACCGATAAATCTCCGGGAAGAAAATTAGGAACAATCGACAACCGAGGTTCTCATTTTTATTTGGCAATGTATTGGGCGGAAGCATTAGCAAATCAATCAAAAGACACCGATTTAGCTGAAAAGTTCAAAGCAATTGCAGAAGAATTTAAATCCAATGAAGAAAAAATTAATAAAGAATTAATTGATGCTCAGTCAAAAGCACAAGAAATCAAAGGTTATTACCAACCTGATAATCAATTGACATCAAATGCTATGCGTCCTTCATCAACGTTAAATTCACTTATTGCAAAAATTTAAGGATAATTTAAAATAACAATTTATATAGAGGGAAAGCCAAAAGGTTTTCCCTTTTTTTATTGAAAAAAATCAAATATTCATTTTTTAAACAAGCTCTAAAAAAATAAATAGTAAGTTTGTGAATTCAAAATTTGAATGAATAAACGAAGGACAAGTCCAAATTTAAAAAATTAAAAAATGAAGAAATTATTCGTATTGTTTGCAAGCATTACATTTCTCATGGCTCCTTTTCAAAAAGCAAAAGCCGACGAAGGAATGTGGTTCTTGATGTTCATCGGTAAAAACATCGATGATATGCAGAAAAAAGGATTAAAGTTGACTGCTGAAGAAATTTATAGTATCAACAACAGTAGTCTAAAAGATGCCATTGTCCAGTTTGGTGGTGGTTGTACAGCTGAAATTATCTCATCTACCGGTTTAGTTTTAACCAATCATCATTGTGGTTATGGTACTATTGCAGAGCTTTCTACTCCTGAAAATGATTATTTGACCCATGGTTTCTGGGCAAAAAATCATTCGGAAGAATTAAATCCTAAAAATTTAAAAGTTCGCTTTTTTGTCCGAATGGATGATGTTTCTAAACGAATTTTATCAAAAGTAAACGATAAAATGAGTGAAGATGAACGAGAAAAAATAATTAATCAGGAAATTTCAAAAATCGAAAAAGAAAACAGTGAAAATGGAAAATACATTGTTTCAGTTCGTTCTTTTTTTGAAGGAAATGAATATTACTATTTTGTTTATCAAGATTTTCAAGATGTTCGTTTGGTAGGAACTCCACCAAATTCCATCGGGAAATTTGGTGGTGATACCGACAACTGGGAATGGCCGCGTCATACAGGAGATTTCTCTATTTTTAGAGTTTATACCGATAAAAATGGAAATCCGGCTGATTATTCGGTTGATAATATTCCAATGAAACCTAAATACCATTTACCGATTAGCTTAAAAGGATACGAAGAAAATGATTTTTCGATGATTTTAGGTTATCCGGGAAGAACTAATCGTTGGATGCCGGCTGCCGGTGTTGAGCAAAATGTTTTGTATTCGTATCCGGCTTGGGTAGAAAGTTCAAAATTAGGAATGGATGTTTTGAAAAAATATATGGATAAAGACCCAAAAGTTCGTTTGGATTATGCTTCTAAATATGCCGGATTGGCAAATTATTGGAAAAACAGAGCAGGAATGATTGAGGCTTTGATTGAACATAAAACGGTAGAAAGTAAAAGAAAAACTGAAGCAAAATTCAATAAATGGGCAGCTAAAAAACCAAAATATGCAAATGTTTTGGAAATTATTAATACCTATTATGCAAAAACCAATGACAAAGCACTTCATCAAAATTATATGTTTGGAATGTTGCGTTCATCTTCTTTCACCGTAGTTCCTTACAGTTTAGGAAATTCATTGATTCAATATGCGTCTGAAAATGAAGCAAAACGAGCTGAAATGCGACCAAGAATTGAAGAGTATATCGAAAATACTTTTGAAGGAATGTATTTGCCTTTGGAAGAAGAAGTTTTGGCAGCTCAATTGAATTTGTATTACACGAAAGCAGCAAAAGGAGGTTTAGCACCTTTGGTAAAAGAAATTGGAGATGCTGAAAAAGGTGCTTTTGAATCGTATATCAGCCAAATCTTTAAACAAAGTATTTTTACGGATAAAGCACAATTAATAGCTTATTTAGATAATCCAAATGCAGAATTGATAAATAATGATAATCTATTTAAATTATCTACGGATTTAATGAGTCGTTACCGACAGGAAACTCCGGAAGACAAAGCATTGAATGATTCTTATAAAGCAGCATTCCGTTTATTGGTTGATGGCTTGAGAGAATCCAAATTAAGCCCAATTGAATATCCGGACGCAAATAGTACTTTGCGATTAACTTACGGAACCATTCGTCCTTTGCCTTTAAAAGAAGGGAAAACCAATGATGCTAAATACAATTATTATACTACTTTAAAAGGAACAATTGCTAAACATGTTCCCGGCGATGATGAATTTGAAAATCCTCAGAAATTAATCGATTTGTACAATGCAAAAGATTATGGACAATATGCTGATAAAAATGGTGAACTGTGGGTGAATTTCTTGAGCGACCAAGATATTACAGGTGGAAATTCAGGTTCTCCGGTTTTAAACGGAAATGGAGAAATAATTGGAATTGCATTTGATGGAAACATTGAAGCTATGGCGGGTGATGTAATTTTTGATCCGGTATTGCAAAGAACTATTTCGGTAGATATTCGTTATGTTTTATTTATCGTAGATAAATTTGCTGGAGCAACCAATATTATTGATGAATTAACTCTTGTAAAGTAAAATTCTGAATAGAAATTTAATGAAATAAAAAACCGAAAGAGTCTGTAATTATAGACTCTTTCGGTTTTTTTATGAATTTGTTTTCTTAAATTTAAACAAGCACTTAGTTTAAATTTTTATCGATTAGAAATATCAACATAATCGCGTTTTGGTTCACCAACATAAATTTGTCTTGGTCGTCCGATAGGTTCATTGTTGTTTCTCATTTCAATCCACTGAGCAATCCATCCCGGTAAGCGTCCAACAGCAAACATTACAGTAAACATTTCAGTTGGGATACCAAAAGCTCTGTAAATCAAACCAGAATAAAAATCAACATTCGGGTATAATTTTCTTTCGATGAAGTATTCATCTTCCAAAGCTACTTGTTCTAATTTTTTAGCAATTTCCAATGATTCATCATTAATTCCTAATTTATCCAAAACCTGATCTGCTGCTTTTTTGATGATTCTGGCACGAGGATCGAAGTTTTTATAAACACGATGTCCGAATCCCATTAAACGGAATTCATCATTTCGATCTTTTGCTTTATCAATCCATTTCTTGATGTCGCCACCATCTTCTTTTATTTTATCCAACATTTCTACTACAGCTTGATTAGCTCCTCCATGAAGAGGTCCCCAAAGAGCAGAAACACCGGATGAAATAGAAGCAAACAACCCTGTATGAGCTGAACCCACTAAACGGACTGTCGAAGTAGAACAGTTTTGTTCGTGGTCAGCATGTAAAATCAATAATTTATCTAAGGCATTGATTACAATAGGGTCTAATTCCAAATCTCTGTTCGGATGTTTGAACATTAAATGATAAAAATTTTCGACGTAGTTCAAATGACCATCGGAATAATTCAACGGAAGTCCTTTTACTTTACGCAAAGTCCAAGAAGCCAAAACAGCAAATTTACCAATTAAGGTAACGGCTGCCCGGTACATATCTTCTTGCGATTTTGCGTTAACTGCTTTTGGATTAAAAGCGGTTAATGCACTTGTAAGAGTTGATAAAACCCCCATTGGATGGGCTGTACTTGGAAATGCAGCAAGTATTTTGGTAACATCTTCCGAGACCATATCGTAGTTTTTGATATCATTACTGAACTTTTCTAATTCAGTTGCAGTAGGTAAATTTCCTTTTAATAAAAGATACATTACTTCAACAAAATTGGATTTTTCAGCTAATTGTTCGATCGGATAACCTCTGTACATCAGGACACCTCTTTCTCCATCTAAAAAAGTAATTTCACTTTTACACGATCCGGTATTTTTATAACCCGGATCTAAAGTGATGATTTCATCGGTTTGGGTACGGAATTTTGAAATATCAACATATTTTTCATCCATGGTTCCAATTCCGACTTCAAGCTCAACATTTGAGCCTTTATAACTAAAGTTTGCTTTATCTGACATAATTCTTAATTCTTGTTAGCAAGTTACAATAAATGAATTGAAATAAAAAAATGATTTTTATCAAATTTATTTGATTTTAAACGCTGCTGTTTTTGGGAAAATGGCAGTTTCTCCTAAAATCTCCTCAATCCGAAGTAGTTGGTTATATTTTGCCATACGGTCGGAGCGGGAAGCTGATCCTGTTTTAATTTGTCCTGTATTGAGTGCTACGGCCAAATCCGCAATAGTATTGTCCTCAGTTTCACCTGAACGATGCGACATTACTGCTGTATAACCGGCATTTTGCGCCATTTGGACAGCATCAAGCGTTTCGGATAATGTTCCAATTTGATTAACTTTGATTAAAATGGAATTTGCCGTTTGTGTATCAATCGCTTTTTTCAATTTCTTTACATTAGTTACCAATAAATCATCGCCAACCAATTGTATTTTATCACCAATGGCATTGGTTAATAATTTCCAACCTTCCCAATCGTTTTCGTCCATTCCATCTTCGATGGAAATAATAGGATATTTTTCACTCAATTCTTTTAAATAAGCAACCTGTTCTTCGCGAGAACGAATTGCTCCTTTTTCTCCTTCAAATTTTGTGTAATCGTATTTTCCATCAATATAAAATTCAGAAGAAGCACAATCCAAAGCAATTTTTATTTCTTCTCCCGGTTTGTATCCCGCAGCTTTTATTGCCTGAATTAAAGTATCCAAAGCGTCTTCTGTTCCTTCAAAAGTAGGAGCGAAGCCACCCTCATCACCTACGGCAGTTGATAAATTTCTATCGTGAAGAATTTTTTTCAAATGATGAAAAATTTCAGTTCCTTTTTGTAAAGCTTCAGAAAATGAATCAGCAACGATTGGCATAATCATAAATTCCTGAAAAGCGATTGGCGCATCGGAATGAGAACCACCGTTGATAACATTCATCATGGGAATTGGAAGAATTTTCGCATTCGTTCCACCTACATAACGAAATAAAGGCATTCCCAATTCACTTGCGGCAGCTTGAGCCACGGCGAGTGAAACACCTAAAATGGCATTTGCACCTAATTTGGATTTGTTTTCCGTTCCGTCAATTTCAATCATGACTTTATCGATTAATACTTGTTCAAAAACATTATAACCGATTAATTCCGGTGCAATGATTTCATTAACATTCTGAACAGCGGTTAAAACGCCTTTTCCCATGTAATTTTTTCCTCCGTCTCTTAATTCTACGGCTTCATATTCACCGGTAGAAGCTCCGGACGGGACGGCTGCTCTTCCCAAATATCCGGCATCAGTTGTTACGTCAACTTCCACGGTTGGGTTTCCTCTTGAATCTAAAATTTGTCTTGCATGTATTTGTGTAATGATACTCATTATGAGAGATTTTTAAAAATTTGACCAAATTTAATGAATATTTAATTACTTTTTAACTGATAATTGTTTCGATGATTAGAATTTTTTGATAAATTTACTCTTTAGTATTGAATGGATGGAGAATCAAAAAAATTCAACTTCAAAGAAAGCTTTTCCTTTTTTAGAGAAATTGGAGGAAAAGATTGAAAACGGAAAACGTCCGGATGCTCCGGAAAATAAAATTAAGCGGTATTATCAAAAAGGTACTTCTCAAATTGCAAAAAAAATGGGAGAAGAATCAGTGGAAATGGTGATTGCATCGGAGCAAGGGAGTGATGAGAATTTCTTAGAAGAAGCTGCAGATGTGTTTTTCTATTATTTAATGGCTCTTCACGCACGAGGTTTCAAGCTTCGGGATGTGTTAAAAATATTAAAAAAGAGACACCATAAAAAAAAGAAATAAGCGAAAGATTTATTTGAGTTGAAATACCGAATATCGAGCACAAGCCCATTTATATATTTTATAATTCACAGCGGCTACACTTATTCCTAATAATATTCCGCAAATAACATCTAACGGGAAATGAACTCCTAAATAAATTCTACTATAGGAAATAAATGCTGCCCATAAAATTAAGAAAGTAAATAAATATTTATATTGTTTTCTTAAAATTAATCCAATGAATAAAGCTAAACCAAAGTGATTGGAAGCATGTGCAGAAGTAAAGCCATGTCGTCCTCTTCCTATGCAGTCAACTTTTCGCATAAGTCCATCTAAATCTTCGGTAAAGCAGGGGCGAGGTCGCAAAAAGTAATTTTTAAAAACATTGGTGACTTGATCGGTCAGAACAATCATGATAAAAGTGAGTACTAATATCAATAAAGTTCGGTTTAGACCTAATTTTCTGTAAATTAAAAAAGCTAATAAAATATAAAAAGGAACCCAATTGTATTTTCCGGATATAAAATGCCAAAATCCGTCCCAGGTTGTCGTTCCCAATGTATTGAGATATAAAAATAATTCTTTATCAAGCTGAATGATTTCTTCCACTATTTTATCGTTTTACAGATCCAACGATGTCATCCAAACTTTGTTCCACTTCTTTTATTGGAT
>JAQVDG010000290.1 GCA_028698395.1 Weeksellaceae bacterium | reverse complement strand
TTATTTACTATTCCTATGTTTCTTAAAATTTTTACAAAATCCTGCCAATAAGTAAGATTGAGTGTTCTGTCTGTGGCTTCTTGAAATAAATCTAAATTATGTTTCCTTGTCTCTTCTGATTCAACACGAGTTTCCGGGTCTCTTCCTTTTAATAGAACATGGGCATATTTTAACCTGCCTCTCGAAAATGCGTCAGCGATAATTGTCCGAATAAGATGGTCAGTATCAGGCTGTAAAATATTATTATAAGGAGAAGGTTGGTTAGATTCCGGAACTGTTTTGGCTCCCAATGAAAATCGTTCAATTCTTTCTCGTAGTTTGGGCATATAAACAGACAAAACTGTCATCACGAAATCCGACTGGTTTAATGGCTTGCCTTTACTATTTACCCTTACAAATACTTCCGAAACCATTTCCGTATCGAGATCTGAAGAAAGTTCAAGCGCCGTAAATAGATAACTTTTTACTGTTGCCAATCTCTCTAAATTTTTTGTAATTTCTTCCTCTTCCACATTGCTTATTTCTTTTTTGCTTTTTAAACTTTTTAAAAAATTAGTAATATAAGAATGAGATGTGTCCTTTGTTTTTATAAAAAAATTGGAAATATCATCAATCCAAAATATGTCTTTTCCAATAGCTGGATTCCAAACTTCAAACTTTGCTTCTAATGGATTGAATGATATTTTTGGCTTAAATGTTTCAAATTTTTCATTTGTTATTTCTAAATTTTTAATAACTGAGTAAAGAGAAGTAAGTCTTTGTTGTCCGTCTATCACCAAAAATCTTGGCTCTCTTTTTTTGTCTCCCGTTCCTATTTTTTTAATTCTTTGTTCTGTTGTTATCTCCCAGAGTAATATAAACCCGGCTGGAAAACCTTGAAACAATGAGTCAAAAAGGTCTCTTATTTGCGTAGGTTTCCAAACAAAAGGTCTCTGAAGATCCGGTAAGGCAATATCTCCATTTTCTATTTCATCAAGTAAATTTGATAAAGGATACGGTTTAGATGTAAAAATATGTTTGTCTCCCATAATGTTAGATTGTAAATTATTTTAATTCTCCCTTGAATGCTTACCCTGTAGTGTGCTTTACCCTTCTTCAGGACTTTGGCTAAAATCAGCTGAAAATAGAGTTGACCCTACTATTTTTCTTTGCTCAAAACTCCTGTTCCTCATTATGAACAAGTATCCAATTTCCGTTTTTGTTTTTTTCCCATACCTTGTGAATTTTCTTTTTTGCTTTCCTATTTATTATAAGCCGCTCCTTTGCTAATTTCTTCTTTTTGCTAATTTTATCTCTATCTATACTCTCCTCATATGCCCTTTTACCCCCAGGTTTTACTCCTGTTTCATACTTTTTGACTTTTATAGCTTCAAAACCTTGACCGGAATCATTTATTGGTTTTTCTTTATCTACCATACTTTTTATTCCTCAATTTATTTCTCAATTAATTCTATTTCTCAATTAATTCTTTGAATTTTCAAACAAGTATTTTATTTTCTAAAGCTTCTTCAAATTCTCTTTTCAATTGTTCATTGTAAAATGGTAACCCGATTAACTTAAATTTCGTATTTTCTAATTTAAAATCTGCTTCTGCTTTGGTTTCCAACTCCAACAAAAATTTCTGCTTCCAACCCTCTTTAGAATCTTCAAACTTGCCTTTTCTGTCTTTAAATTGATTTCCTTTTGGTTCAATAAAAATTTGATAAATACTTACGACATGATTTCTTCTTTTCAAGAGCATAATAAAGTCCGGCTCAAAAACTCCACCATCTTCAAATCCGAAAACCTGAAAAAATTTTTCGTTTCGCAATAAAGCGATATCTGAATATCTTTGTCTTAATTTTTCTATAAACCCGTCAATAAAACTGATAAAGTTCTGTTCCTCATCAGTGCCATAAAATTCTGTTTGAGCGTACCAATCTTTGTCCATTAAGTTAACATCTTCCATCTTTTTATTCTCTACTTCGTCCTTGTCAATTTTAATTTTCTTGTCGTAAAAAACTTCTTTCAGCATTTTCGCCTTAAACAAATTAGTTCCTACAAAATCTGCTGTTTTCGCTCTTACCTGTTCAGATATGGTTTTAATAACAAATAAAGCCGATTCGATTTTTTCTTGCGCCGTTAATCTATTAACTTTTCCTTTTGGTCCGGAAATCTCAATATCAATTCCGCCTAAGTATTCTGGTGATGTTATAAATTCACGTACTGATTTTATGTGCGGAAAATATTTTGTGAGATTATCAAATTTAAAAAATTCAATTTTGTCTAGAGATCCTCTTAACACATTTTCTCCGAAATCTGAAAACTTGAATGTTTTCCTTGCCATTCCGTTTGTTTTGTTGTTCCTGCCAGCTTCGCTTTCGTCTAAAATGGCAACTTCCGTTAATTTTCCGGTTTTTAATCGCCATTTATAGTTTGTCTCAATTTTTGCGTTTGCTAAGCTAAATATTTCTTCTCGCTGATTTTTCACCCGATCATTTATAAACACTATACCCTTTTTCCAAAATTCGGTCTTTTTAAATTCCGGCTTGACGAATAGATTTACCTGAACGTGCTTTTCCGGTATAATTCCGAGTTCTGTAAGCGTACTCTTAATCTCCTCGATATATTTTGGATTGTGAGCGCTATGATAATATAATGTTTCAACAATCCGAAGTTCGTTTTCAATATCTTCGTCAAATTTCCTTTTATATTTATCTTCTGTTTTACTTATCTGAAACGGAAAATACCGTGCCCCTCTGCCAATGAGTTGAGCCTCACCGATTGTTGTTGAGCCTGGTCTGTATTTATTCATTCTCTTGTCCCATCTTCCATCTCGTGTATCATATAATCGAACAATATCAAATAAATTCAACACATCCCATCCTTCATTCAACATATTTACGGCAAAAATAGCCCGTATTTCGTTATTTTTGTTTTCTAAAGAATTCAACTTTAGTTGTTTTTCCTCATCAATATTTTCAGAATCCAAAAGTATACATTTTTCTTCCGCAAAATCTTCTTGTAATTCTTGAATAAGATTCTCAAAACTTACACCGGACTTCACCAAATAAGCAAAAACTTTCTCAAGTATTGTTCCCTTAGCTCTCGCGGCTATCGTTTCAAAATCGCGCACGGACAACCTTTTTATCTTTTCCAAGAACGCAGAGTAATTTTCTCCCGACTCTTTAATTGTTTTTGATTTAAAAAGCAAAACTGGCTTTAGATGCAGTTTATACTTTTCCGCAATTTTGCGCCGATACTGGCTTAAAATTGCCGCTTGTAGAGCGCGATCTAGCGGCTCCAAATCCGCTTCTAAAACCTCTATCTCTTTGGAGTATTTATCTAATCGGAAGTGTTTTAAATTATACTGATAAATAATTTTGTCCTCATATTTCCTATGTATATCCTCGTTTCCCAAATCTATTGTGGCCGTAAACTCCAACAAAATATTCTTAGGATTGCTTTTGAAAATTCTCCCAACTGTAAATTCCCAGCTTTTTTCTAAATCAACTTCTTTCTGATTTTTAGTTACTGTCTGTAGATGATGTGCTTCATCAGAAATTAAAACAATTTCCTTATCAGTAAAATCTTCATAAGTTAAAGCATTTTCTTTTGGATAATTCAAACGAATATGTAATCCTTGGATAGTTGTAAAAAGAATATTTATATCTTCTGGGCTTACTGCTTCAAAATTTTGAACTTCTTTCACAAAAACTTCTTTCTCGCCAAATTTAATTTTTGGAGCAAAAAGATATTTTTCAGATAAAAAATTTAGAAAATTGTCTTTTGTTTTCTCAATAATATTTACGCTATTCACAAAAAAGATAAAATTTCGATAACCCTGTTTGTAAAGTTGTAAAATATTGGCGGCCATTAC
>JAQVDG010000289.1 GCA_028698395.1 Weeksellaceae bacterium | reverse complement strand
TATTTTGAGAAAAAACCTGACTTATTTTATTTTACCGTTATTGTTTTTAGGGTTGATGACTTCTTGTATTCCGTTGAAAGACATCAAGTACATTCAGCCGGACGAAAATTTAAAACTGAATGAGCACGGAATGATTGAATTCAATCGCCCGGAATATCATTTACAAATCAATGATTATATCAATATCCGGGTTTCTCACCGAAAAGGAGTGGAGTTAGATGAATTAAAAGACTTTACCACAACAACAGGAGGGATAAATACGGGTAGTGGCAATAATTCGATAATGGGAAGATCCGTTCGGATTCAAGAAGATGGAAATATTGAAATGCCACGAATCGGGAAAATTTACCTGCAAGGTTTAACTCTAAAAGAAGCAAGAGAACGGATTGAAGAAAAATTTTACGAAATTTATGAAGATCTTGCAGTTTACTTAGAAGTTAATTTACCCGGAATTAATTTTACAATGGTAGGAGAAGCCGGTTCGGGTGTTTATCAGGTTTCTAAATATGAATTAAATTTGTTGGAAGCCATTGCTATGTCAGGAAATTTAACGCCCGTAGCTGATCGTAAACATATTCAGATTTTGAGAACAACTCCACAAGGAACACAGAGAGTAGAGCTGGATATAACTCAGGAATCCGTTATGAATTCTGAGTTTTTTTGGATACAACCGAATGATATTATCATTGTTAATCCAAGACGACAAAAACAATGGGGAATCGGTATCAATCCGGTTCAAACCATTACAACCGTTATGGGGGCTATTGCTACGGTAATTGGTGTTTATTTCTTCTTCCGAAATCTCTAATCAACCTTTAAAATGAGTCAAAAACCAAATAATACAACCGATAAACCTAAAAAAAACAAGGTTTTTTTCTTTGAAATAGAACGATTCATTTCACGAGTTTTAAGAAATTGGATAATTTATGCATTTACTTTATTAATAGCAGTTTCAACAGCTTATTATGTAAATACCTGGTATTTCAACCGAATTTATTTGGCTGATTCAACTTTTCATGTTTCTTCCCGCTCATCCGGAAATACGGATTTTGGAAGTAATTCCATTAATTTTATATGGGGAGGAAGTGGCGGTAAAATTGATATTTTAACGAAAATTTTATTATCCCGCACACACGCTTTAGAAGTAGCAAAACGCTCAAATGCTTATATAGCCTATAAAGAAGAAGGAACTTTGAAAAAATCCAATTCTTATTATAATATATCTCCTTTTCATGTTGAAGTCGATACTACTCGGAATCAAATTATTGGAGTAGAATTAGAAATTAAGGAAATAGACAAGGATTCTTTTCAGATTGTTCCATTAAGTTCGGAAAATAGCAATGTACTTTATAACTACAGGAAAGACTCTGTTTTTGGACGAAATGTAAAAATACAATTTCCAAAACAAGCAAAATTCAATGAATGGATTACTTCAGATAATTACCGATTTAAAATTACCAGAGGAAGTCGATCTTTTATTACAACAAACAAATATTCATTTATTTTAACTTCTTTGGATCAAGCTACAAGCAGAGTAGCAAGTGGAACTTTAGTGAAATCTACCGGAAAAGGAAGTTCTATTTTGCAAATTTCAAAAACCGCTTTCACACAAGAAGAAGCTATTGATATTGTCAATATTTCATTGGATGTATTGCGGGAAAATGAATTGGAAGAAAAAAATGAAATTGCAAAGCGAACTATGCTTTACTTGAGCGAACAATTGGGAATTGTAAAAGAAAAAGTGGATAGTTCTTCTTTAGAATACCAAAATCTACAAAAAAACGAAAAAATATACAATTTTAGTTCTGAAAAAGGTGAGATTTTAACAAAAGTCAAAGCTTTGGAAACAGAAAGATTGGACTATCAAGAAAAAATTAATCTTCTCAATTCCGTCAGTCAGAACGTTTATCAAGTCGGTTCAAGAGGAATGATTGATTTGCAGATAATTGGAGGATTGACAGAAGG
Organism: Weeksellaceae bacterium; assembly: GCA_028698395.1. The sequence goes on along the minus strand of JAQVDG010000289.1, from coordinate 1,906 downwards.
GAATTTCACAGCAGAAGTAAATCGATTAAGACAATTGGAAGTCGAACGCGAGAATTTACGAATGCTTTACAAAGAAGGTTCTCGTGAAATTTTGGAAATTGATAATCAAATCGAACGAACTAAAAATTCTATTCAACACCTTATCGGAATCAGTAAAAACAAATTACAAAAAGAATTAAATTTAGTCAATTCAAAATTAGCCGAATTTGATAGTAAAGCTTCTCTTTTGCCTGAAAAAGAGAAAAAATTCATGGATGTAGAAAGAGGATTTGCAGTTAATGATGCTTTGTACAATCAATTATTATCGCGTTACAGTATGGCAGAATTAACAATTGCTTCTAATATTTCCGATATTACCGTGATTGATAAAGCAAAATTTTTAGGACAAGCACCAATTTCACCTGATAAAAAAGCAAATATGATGTTGGCGATTTTATTGGGTTTAGCTATTCCGACTGCTTTTTTATTAGGTAGAGAATTATTGGATACCAAAATCAAAGGAATTCCGGATATAATTAAAACTTCAGGCATTCCATTCTTGGGAACAATCGGAAACAGCGATGAAAATCAACCGGTAGTAGTCTTGAGCCAACCTAAATCTTCTGTATCAGAATCGTTTAGAGCTTTAAGAAGTAATTTACAGTTTCTTTATAAAAATTCTCAAAAATCAGAAAATAAAACCATTATGGTAACTTCTTCCATTGGAGGAGAAGGAAAAACTTTTGTTTCCATGAATTTAGCTACCGTATTGGCAATCAGTGGAAAAAAGACAATTTTATTAGGAATGGATTTGAGAAAACCTAAAATATTTAATGAATTTAACCTGACTAACAAAAAAGGTTTGTCTAATTATTTGTCCGGAAATTCAAGTTTAGATGAAGTCATTCAAAAAACAAAAGTAGATACTTTAGATATTATCATTGGCGGTCCGATTCCACCCAATCCGGCAGAATTACTCTTGTCTGATACTTTAAATGAACTTATTCAACAGCTTAAATCCGACTATGATTTTATCGTTTTGGATACACCTCCCGTAATTTTGGTGGCAGATGCTTTGGAATTAATGAAATATGCCGATGCTACACTTTATATTTCGAGATTTAATTATACTTACCGTGGATTATTGCAAAGTATTTCTGATAAATACACTAATGGAGAAGTGCATAATATCGGTATAATTCTAAATGATTTTAAAGTAAAAGGAAGTTATGGTTACGGCTATGGATATGGATACGGTTATGGATATGGTTACGGCTATTTTGCAGAAGATGAAGATTTTGATCCAACTTTTATAGGGAAAATTAAACGAATACTGAAGCTTAACCGGCTTTTCAAGTCAAAAAAATGAAATTGAAAATTTTGTTTGATTATCTTTTTGCTTTACTGCTTTTGCCCGTTTGTTTGCCGGTTATTTTTATTTTAATTCTAATTGCGAGTATTGATACAGGAGAATTTGGGCTGTTTCGGCAGATTCGGATTGGAAAAAATGCAAAACCTTTTTATATCTATAAAATCAGAACAATGAAAGGTGAAAATGAAAGTTCTGTAACTTCAAATAAAACACATTCAATTACAAAAACAGGAAATTTCATACGAAATTCTAAATTAGACGAATTACCTCAATTATTCAATATACTTTTGGGACAAATGAGTTTTGTCGGGCCACGACCGGATGTACCGGGTTATGCAGATTTATTGCAAGATGAAGACCGAGTCATTTTAAGTGTAAAACCGGGTATTACAGGTCCGGCTCAGTTAGTTTTTAGAGAGGAAGAAAATATTTTGGAAAAACAGGAAAATCCTTTGCAATACAATGATGAAGTTCTCTGGCCTGAAAAGGTGAAAATCAATAAAACTTACATTCAAAATTGGTCGTTTTGTACGGATTTGAAGTATATTATTCAGA
>JAQVDG010000288.1 GCA_028698395.1 Weeksellaceae bacterium | reverse complement strand
AACAGCATCAATATCTGACTTTAGAAGAGACATCAAAAGATATTTCGACAGAGTTACTGAAAACTTTGAAACTTTGATAATTAATCGCGGAAAAGACAGTGGTGTCGTGATAATTTCATTATCTGAATATAACTCTTTACTAGCTACTAAGCATGAATTGTCAAGTAAGATTAATCAGTCTAGATTAGATTCCGCAATCGAGAAGCTTTCAAAAGGTGATTCATTTTCAAAAGAATTGATTGAAGAATGAAATACATATTTGTAGACGAGTCATGGGATGACTATTTATATTGGCAAAAGACAAATCAAAAGTATGTCAAAAAAATAAATGAATTACTCAAAGATATTTCACGTCAACCTTTTTCTGGTATTGGGAAACCTGAACCATTGAAATTTCAGTATACGGGATACTGGTCAAGGAGAATTGATGGGGAGCATCGGTTAATCTATAAAGTAAAAGACGATGAAGTTTTGATTGCAAAATGCAGATTTCATTACGACTAGTCTGCATACAAAATGAACGTGTGGTAACAATACCTATATTTCATGCGGGGTTTGGGTGCGAACCTGGACGGGAGTCGCAGTTTCGAAAATTTATAGTAAATTTGAAAAATTTTAGTAACCAAGCCCGCACAAAACATAGTGTGCCGAGAAGCAGAATATCGGCGAAACAAGATTCTGCATGCTGTAAATGAGATGGTGGAGACAGCCAAGTGGCTGATGACCCACCAGCGTCGCAGTTCAGGCTGAGGTGCTAAACCACCTAAAGGTGCTGCGGTAAAGAGCCAGTTTGCAGGATTGCCAGAAAAGTTTAATACTCCAGATGTAGCCAGATTTGATAAAACCAGCGCTGAACTCGAAGTCCATAAACTACTTAGCATTAAAAAGTCTGTAATTTTTTAAGCCAAATATGATGATTGGTAAAAATATGTTGTAATTTTGTAGAATAAAGTCTGACAGCATGCTGGCCTATACTAATAGAATCTGGCATATTGATCTGACGATCTGAGACCAACAAACGAGTTTGTGGTAATGCATAGAGAATGGACGAAGAAAGAAATAGAATGAAATTGGGAATCTAACAAACGGAGGAAGAAAAAGGACTAATGACACTTAATGATATAAATATTACTCAATTTATTGCCACTTTTGGTGAATTCAATTTTAAAGAAGAAGAGCATAATCAGGTAACTTTGCATGAAAATGATTCAACAATCGAGTTTCCTGTGGTGGAAAATTTCTTTACCACTGAAATTAGGAAAATTGAAAATGTGGTGATATATGAAAATTGTCTCAAGTAAGTGACTTTGGAGCCAGATTTTGAGTTCAATAATTGACAATAATAAAAATTACAATATGTCGTCAATAGAAGATAATAGAATGATGTTAAGCATTATTGAAATTAGAAAGGAGAAAGCTATCATAAAGATGAAAGAAAAGAAAATAGAATCTTTTGTAGCATCTGTTATTGATTTTTTATATGATGAAGACAATACAAAAGTCGTCCTAAAACGAAATGAAAAAACTTCATTTTTTCCAAGTGAAGAAGATCGTTTCATATGTTATATAAAAGATATTAAAGAGATTGAACTAATGAAGGAATAAATGAGTGACTTTGGTGCTAGAATATACATTAACAAAAAGAGTGCGGAAGCCTTCACTGAAAAAGAAGTTGAAGAAATTGCCACAATTTGTGAAGGTTTGAAAAAGGAAACACAACTAACAAACTCACTTGGTGAACCATATTTGTTTCTTGTAGGAAAAACGATCAATTTGGAACATAACCATTGTTGTGAAGTAAATGTACTCCTTTCAAATCACTGGGGTAATCAATCTCAATTCAAATGGCACAAAGTAATTGATGCAAAGGATATGAAAGTAATTGCTAGCTCTCTTCATGAGTTGCTACCAAAAGGATATAAATTACAAGCCAAATTTGAATGGTGGTAAATAAAAACTATTGCTATCAAAACCCTAGTGGTATTAAAACATTCGCTTAGCTATGAACAGTTACCAGCTTATTCCAAAATTCATAATCCCAAAAAATCCCTATCCCAATCTTACCCCACTTTCACCAACTTCCAATCTATATCTTCCTCCACAAATCAGCGGCATGTTATTGTCTATATGTCCGACCGGAAAATTGTAGCAAACAGGGAAGTCGTATTCTGCAATGTGGGCCGAAATTATCTCGTAAGGTGTTTTGCCAAATGGGTTTGGATTGTCTTTCATATCGGTAAAAGCTCCAGCAATAAGCCCTTTAAGATTTTTAAGTTTTCCTGCCATTTTTAGGCTTATCATCATTCTGTCGAGGTGATAAAGATATTCGTTAAGATCTTCGATAAACAAAATCTTACCATCGGTATTTATTTCGAATTTAGTTCCCTGTAAACTGTAAATTATTGATAAATTTCCGCCAACAAGTTCGCCCTCGGCAATACCGGTTTTATTAAATTCATGACTTTCGCAAGTAGTTTCTGGTAATTCGCCTCGTAATATTTTATAAATATTTTGCACAGCATCCGATTCGGGATTTTCGTGCATATCCTTTGTCATTTGCGAATGTAAACTCATTACTCCCAAATTGTTTAAGGCAATATGAAAAGTTGTAATGTCGCTAAAACCAATAAACCACTTTGGTTTTTTTATAAAGCCAGAGAAATCAATTTTGTCGATTAGTTTTATTGCTCCATAACCTCCTCGCGAACATAATATTGCATCAATTGAAATATCATCGAGTGCATTTTGCAAATCGGCAAGTCGTTCTTCATCTGTTCCGCCAAGCTGAAAATGTTTGTTAAAACAAGATGGGTATGCAATTGGATCATAGCCTTTTTTGCGAAGCATCTCGATTGCCGATTCAACAAAAACAGGATTTACTGCACCAGACGGACTGATTATTGCGATTTTACTTCCCGCTACTAGATTTTGTGGTTTAATCATGATTTAATTATTTAGTTCCAAAAATACAATTTTTTAATTTTATCTCAAGATTAAAAATGGAAATCAAGAACTAAACCTTTTAAAGAAAAGCTCTGAGTGTTTGAATGCCTTAAATAAAAGTTAAAATATTTTGTAATTATTTAGGGGCCAATTTATTAATACTTTCTATTTTGGGCATTTCGACACTTCGGTAAACTCACTTCGATAAACTCAGCGCATCGCAGTGCAGGCAAGCTCAATACATCGCATGGAGCATGGGGCAATTGGTGCTAAGAGTTAAAACTCTGCTTATTCTAAAATTTAGCACAATATATTTTTTGCACAATTGTCATTCTCTCTACAATTTAAGCCCCATGCTCCATGCCCCATGCCCCATGCAATTCTTATTTCGTACAGTTTTCCAAAGTTATTTCACTCAACCAGCTAAATAATTACAGAAATTTGTTTGTATTGTTTTGATAAAAAATGATTATTTTTGCAGCATCTAACAATTTAAAAAAGGATATAACATGAAAACAAGAGTTATTTTATTATCATTAGTTGCAATTCTTGCAGTTGCATTCACTGGTTGTAATTACACCATGAAATCGATGAAAAGCCCAAACAACTATGTTGAATTTCAAAAAGAAGATTTTACATTTTCTGAGCAAGTAGTTGGGGAAGGCAAACAGACCAGAATTTTAGGTGTTGATTGGGCACATCTTTTCAAAAGCGAAACTGCTGTAGTTGTTGAAGCTGGTCCATTTAATATTCCAATTATTGGTAATTTGCCAATTGGTGGATCGCAATCGTTTGCAGTTTATGATTTAATGCAAAAAAATCCTGGTTATGATGTTGTTTTCTACCAACAGTACGAAACAAAAATTACTGGAATTCCAATGTTGTACCAAAAATCTACAACAACTGTTAAAGCAAGATTAGCAAAAATTAAGATCGGAAGA
>JAQVDG010000287.1 GCA_028698395.1 Weeksellaceae bacterium | reverse complement strand
TTTCTGGATATAAATAAAAGAAAAGCAGCTTCTGAGTGGATTCAGAAGCTGCTTTGTTGTTTAAGTGATTAAAACTGTTCCGGCGTAGGCGGAGTCAGCTGCCTGTATTCCGTCTGCGTCGATGAAGCTCATCCAGACATGAAGGTTCTTTCCGGAGAGGGTGTTTGCGACCGGTATTTGTGTGGAGGTATCCACACGGGTGGCTACATTTTCCATCAGTATGGGTTTGCTTTCCCCTTCTGCTATGAAGAGCACTTGTAGCTGGTCGTTTTCTCTGTCGGAGTCTCCCCCACTGTTGTCGAACCATTCGATGGTGAATGAGTTGGGGTCGGGAGAGCTAAGACCGATGGGCAGAGGTGCCATTAAATCGCCTTTTGTGAATTCGATTTTGTTGTACTCTGGGGTGATTTCCATGAGGTCAAAATCCAATTTAAAGGCTTTCATTACACTGGTCATCGCTTGGTTGTAGGGTGACTTCATCCCGAGTCTTTTGCCGAAATATTTTTTGGCAAATTCCTTGTAGGGATTCAAAAACTGATAACTCAGCGCCATTCGAATCTGAACCAGCTGCTGCTTGGGAGTTGGTTCGGAGGTTCTTTTGCGCGGTCGTTTGCGCAAGATTTCTGTACCGTACAGATTGGATACTACTACTCGGCCTACTTTGCCGGAGGATCCTGAGAGAAGGGAGTCAATTAACTTTGCCATAACATAAAGATTTAAAAAATTAGTAATTAAGTTTCCCCAAACATAGGCAAAGATTTCATTGGTTTTGGTTGTCTGTCCGCGTTTGTCCGCGTTTGTCCGTTATTGTCCGCATTTGTCCGTTTCTGTCCGTTTTTGTCCGCGTTTGTCCGTTTCTGTCCGTTTTTGTCCGCGTTTGTCCGTTATTGTCCGCATTTGTCCGTTTTTGTCCGATTGGGTAGAAGAAAATGAGTGTTTCCGGTGGTGTTGTATAGGCGTTGTATATCCGTTCTATATCCATTCTATATCCGTTGTATATGGTTTCTGGTACCTTTGTAGTACCTTTCTTCTACCCTTGGCTATCCCAGTAATGATTTTTTGGAATTGTTGAATGCTTATTTCAAAATTCCTTTTTATATATCTGAAATTTTATTTATCTTCGGCTTTCCGATCTACATAACTTAAAATTTATTTATCATGAGCAATCAATTTTTATTAAGCGAGGCTCAAGGTAGAGCCAGCTTAAAGTACCTTGAAGAATTAGAAAATCAATTTAAATCTTTCCCTTTGAATTTTGATGGTAATCTCCTATTGCGTGAGGAGGACGTATGTAAAAAGTTGATGGTGAGTGCTCGTTCAATGCGCAGGTATCGAAAGCAGAATTATTTTCGATACATCCGTATTGGAGGGCAGGTTTTTTATTATAAAATGACCTTTGCAATTGATTTGATGAGGTTGAATTTGTTGCACGAAGAACAGAAACAAATGTTTTGAATCTTGATTAGAAGGAATGTCTGAACCTTGATGTATGGAATTATGGGATTGCTTCGTTTTTTGTATTGTAAACCACAAATATGCGCAATTTATTTTAATGACATGAAATCCAATTTGCGAAATAAAAACAAGTAGCTAAGCTTGTGATTTACAAAGCATTTTTAAAGTTCAAAAGATTTTTTACTTCATTCAAAAAAATGTCGTATAATTGCGTATATAATTTAGTTATCTGCAAACTTTCCCGAAAACTATATTGATTTCAAAAGAAACAAAATGCTAATCGTAGTATGTTGTTCATTACTTGAACTACTTATAAATTTGCATACTTTGATTAGCAATGGAAAGCAAAAATAAAATACTAATACAATTTGGAAATAAAGTCCGAGAGTTGAGAAGGCTAAAAGGTATTTCTCAAGAAGAATTAGCTGACAAAGCTAATTTACATAGGACTTATATTGGTATGATTGAAAGAGCGGAAAAAAATATCACACTCATTAATATTGAAAAAATTGCTAATGCTTTAGAAGTTAAAATTTCCGAACTATTAACAATTTAAATATCAATGAATAATCAACAGCATACTTTTCAAAACGATGTTTGGAATCAATGGACAGATAAATCACAAAACATAGAATTCAAATCACAAGTTGGCAGTATTGGAGATGGTGAAAATAAATTAGGAGCAGAGTTTGATGTTTTGCCTTTGGGGCAAAACTTTTCGTATGATTTGTTTATAAACCAAGAAAAGTGGGAAGTAAAAAAACTTGATTCAGATAACAGTTTTAGATTAGGTGTTGAAGTTTCAAGACATTATACACCAATAATTTCAACAGTTATTAGGATGTTAGAAAAAATAGAAATTATAAATGATAATTTATTAGATTCTGAAACTAAAAATAGATTCTCCCAAATCAAAGAAGAACTTTACAGTAGGTCTGGAAGTTCAAATACTTTATTGTTAGACGGTTTAAGAAAAAATGAAGTGTCTGCTTCAAATTTAGATAAAGCTAATAGCATAATAGAGTCTCTAAAAACATTTAAAATTAATCAAGATTATACTATTAAATTGTATAATTCAATTACAGGTCAAATTTGTGAATATAATCTTCTTGAATCATTTATCAAACTTTCTGTCGAACAAATTTCCATTGATGAAAAAGTAAGGATTTTAGGTTCTATAGATAATTATAACATCTTATTAATATTGAGTGAACTAAAAAATGATTTACAATTATTTGATAATACAACTTTAAAAGAATTGTTAAATAAAATAGTTAGAAATATATTTTCTGAAGATATTAAACTGGTTTTAGTTCACGAAGACTATGGTTTTAAACCATTAACTAATTTAAATGCTATTTATTGTAATAGAATAACTAGTGGATTACCTAGATGTAAAATAGTATAATTAGAAAGTGAGGAAAATCCTCACTTTTTAATATTCTAAAGTAAGTTGTTCTATTTTTTTAATTGAATTAGTTGTTAATTTATCATCTTCAAAATCTTTCAGAACTTTTCCCAAATGATAAGCAAAGTTTACAGCAACAGCATTCCCAATTTGTCTGAATTGAGAACTTATTGAACCATAAAATTTAAAATCATCTGGGAAAGATTGAATCCTTGCTGTTTCTCTGACAGTGAACCTTCTGTTTAAATTTGGATGAACTGCAATGACAGGACCTCCAGTTCCACCACCTCTCCCTACCATAGTTGGACCTGGTTTATCCCAAGGCAATGCTCTATTCCCCATATAACCATTAATTTTGACTTTATGTTTAGTACCATAATGATTATTAATTTTTTCCCCTTCTTCTGTATAAGGTTCTGGTAAATCACCTATTGAATCTCTTAAAGTTACATACCTATGCTTTCCCAAACCACCATTTTGGGAGTGAGTTGGTTTAGGTGGAAAATTGTCAAACAATAAATTAGTTTTTTCTTTATCAATATTATTTGACACTCCCAAAAAAATCACTCGTTTTCTATTTTGTGGGACTCCATAATCAGCAGCATTAAGTAGATATTTCTCCACTCTATATCCATCTCCACATTCGGAAAATTCTTTAACTATCTGCTTAACAACTTCTCCTTTTCCTAAACTTAATATTCCTGGAACATTTTCTGCAAGAAAGTATTTTGGTTTTGTTTCATTCAATAATCTAACTATTTCCAAATACAACTCATTTCGTTCATCTTTTTCATTCCTATATAAATTTGCAATCGAAAAACCTTGACAAGGAAATCCACCAGTTAATAAATCATATTCAGGTAATTCTTCCCCTTTTAAATCTTTAACGTCTTTCAACAAAAGTGTATGGTCAAAATTACTATCATAAGTAACCTTACAATCTTTATCAAAATCTGTAGCTATACAATTTTATGTCCAGAATTTACTAAACCTAAATCTAAACCACCACAACCAGCAAATAAAGAAACA
>JAQVDG010000286.1 GCA_028698395.1 Weeksellaceae bacterium | reverse complement strand
TACAATATTAAAGATAATTCTCAAGGATTTTTCATCTTTCAAACTACTTATTGTTTTAAAATTACCGAATTTTAAAACCCTTTAAATAATTACTATTTTGTTGATTTAAAGAGTTTTATTAAGTGCTTAGCGAGAAATAAGTTCATTCAAAAACAGATAAGGTCAAAATTTTTCTTTTTAAATTTTAAACCTCAAATTTTAGATTTAAAAAGTCATTAAAATTTACTCCAAAAAAGTTATTTGTTTTTAGGCAAAATCAATTATATTTGAGAAATCCAAAAAAATATAAAATGTTCGATTTTCTATCCAATTCAGAACCTTTGCTTCAGGGATTTTGGTATGTGGCACTCATCAGCAGCCTTATTTTTCTGATTCAAACAATTTTCACTTTGATTGGTGGATTTGATACTGACGGAATCAGTGCAGATTTTGACGGAAATTTAGATCATGTAGATGTTCCGTTTCAGTTTTTTTCCTTTCGGAACTTAATTAATTTTATGTTAGGTTTCAGTTGGACGGGAATCGCCTTTTATTCTGATATTTCCAATCACTTTTTTCTCGTTTTATTAGCTGTAATCGTAGGAGTTGTGTTTATTTTCTTATTTTTTGTTCTGATTAAACAAATTACAAAATTAGCAGAAGACAATACATTTCAACATAAAAATTTACTTCACAAAACCGGTACAGTTTATTTGACCATTCCGGGAAATATGTCCGGAGTTGGGAAAATACAAGTTAGTGTAAACGGTACCAGCCACGAATTAGCTGCTATGACCGAAGAAACTGAACGATTACCTTCCGGAACTCCCATTCAAGTTGAAAAAATTAAAGAAAAAACCATTATTGTTAAAAAAACTCAGTAATTCATAAATTATGATAAAATTAGCCCTTATTTTAGTTCTTGTTTTTGTTCTATTCATAACCTTCATCGCCTTAATTTCGCGTTACAAACGTTGTCCGTCCGATAAAATTTTAGTGATTTATGGACGAACAGGCGGAAAAAGTGCAAAATGTATTCATGGTGGAGGAGCTTTCATCTGGCCGGTTATTCAAGATTTTGCTTATTTGGATTTACGTCCTATGTCCATCGAAGCCAATCTGACCAATGCACTTTCTTTACAAAATATTCGGGTCGATGTTCCGTGTCGTTTTACCATCGCCATCAGCACCGAAGAAGATGTAATGGGAAATGCTGCAGAGCGTTTATTAGGGTTAAGTACTGAACAAATTCAGGAATTATCAAAAGATATTTTATTTGGGCAACTTCGTTTAGTCATTGCGATGATGACGATTGAAGAAATCAATTCCGACCGCGATACCCTTTTGGAAAATATTTCAAATAATGTAGATACCGAACTTCGTAAAATCGGATTAAAATTAATTAATGTAAATATCACCGACATCAGCGATGAATCCGGATACATTGAAGCTTTAGGAAAAGAAGCTGCTGCAAAAGCAATTAATGAAGCTAAAGTAAGCGTTGCCGAACAAGAAAAAATGGGAGAAACCGGAAAAGCAGATGCCGATCGTGAAAAAGATGTCCAAATTGCAGAATTTATTCGGGACAGAGACGTGAAAATTGCCATTACCAACAAAGACAAAGAAGTAAGTATTGCCGTTGCTGCAAAAGACGAAGCAATTGGACGAGCCGAAGCAGCACGAGATTCGAGAGTAGCTACTTCTTTAGCAAATTCCTTGGCAGTAAAAGGAGAAAACGAAGCACAAATCACCATTGCACAATCCGATGCAGAACGACGTGAAAAAGAAGCAGAAGCTTTAAAATTAGCAATGGCAGCCGAAAAAGTTCAGGCAGCAAGAGCCTTAGAAGAATCTTATTTAGCAGAACAAAGAGCTGAAGCAGCAAGAGCAGAGCGGGAACGCTCTACTCAAAATGCCAATGTGGTCGTTCCTGCTGAAATTGCAAAACAAAAAGCCATTATTGATGCCGAAGCAGAAGCCGAGAAAATACGTCTTCAAGCGAAAGGAGAAGCTGATGCAATTTTTGCCAAAATGGAAGCCGAAGCAAAAGGTTTATTTGAAATTCTGACAAAACAAGCCGAAGGTTACGATAAAATGGTAAAAGCAGCTGGAGGTGATGCTAACAATGCTTTCCATTTATTAATTTTAGAAAAACTTCCGGAATTGGTAAAAACTCAGGTAGAAGCCGTAAAAGGAATCAAGATAGACAAAGTAACCGTTTGGGACAATGGTGGTGAAGGTGGAAATAATCCTAATTCCACAGCTAATTTTGTTTCAGGATTAATGAAATCTGTACCGCCTTTAAATGATTTATTCAATATGGCGGGCTTGAATCTTCCTTCTTACCTGAAAGGAGAAGATCCTGAAATTATCAAAACGGATATAGTAGAAAAAAAGAAAACAAAAGAAAATCCAAATAACGATACTCGTTCAAATAAAGGAAATCAGGAAAAACAATAGAATTTAAGTAACTATTAAAAAATAGTAGTGTTAAGTTAATTCTACAATGTCTAAAATAAAATTCCAAAAATATTAATACTGAATTTTTTACACATTATACAATTTTACAATTTACATAACAGTAGTTGAACTAGCATTCTTTAAATCTTAATTTCAATATCATTCATTTTCACAGATTTCCTGTGTAACATATATTACTGTCCACGACTTTTTGTCGGTTTATTTTTGCCTCAGAAATAAAACAAAAATTTAACCGTCAAAATGAAAAGATCGCTAACTGTATTATTATTATTAATCAGCATTTCAGTTTTCACACAGGACACTCTCCGGATTTCTGCTTTAGAACTGAATCAAAAATCGCTTGACTCTAACCTTCAGCTTCAATTAGCTCAGAAGGAAATTGAACTTTCAGAAGCAGAACTATTAATGAGTCGTGCACTTTATCTGCCAAACATCACTGCTTCTTATACTGTGATGAACACCAACAGTCCGCTGAATGCTTTCGGATTCAAACTCAATCAATCCCGAATCAGCATGGAAGATTTTAATCCCGTACTGCTTAACGACCCTAAAAGCATTACCGATTTTGGTCTAAAAATAGAAATTCAGCAACCCATCATCAATATGGACGGCGTTTATCAGAAAAAAGCCGGAAATATAAAAACTGAAGTATTTAAAATCAAACAACAACGAACCGAAGAATACTTGAGATTAGAACTCAACAAAGCCTATTATGGCTTGCAGCTAGCCTATAAAATTTTGAACACCTTAGAAAATGCTAAAGCAACCACTTTAGCCAACAAAAAAGTCATTGACAATTATTTTGCCAACGGTTTAGTTCAGAAATCAGATGTTTTGTATATGGAAGTTCGGGTGAATGAAATTGAAAGTCAAATTCAGTTTGCAAAATCCGGTATCCAAAATGCTTCCGATTATTTATTTTTACTATTAAATGAAGACAGTAGCGGGAAAATATTCAAACCGGAAGAAGAATTGGTTTTTGATGAAGTTTTACTGAATAATGATTTCAGTTTAAATACCAATCGCAAGGATTTACAAGCGTATGAAAAATCATTGGAAGCTTATGATTGGATGATTAAATCTTCCAAATCCAAATTTTTACCCCGACTGAATGCTTTTGGAAGTTTTGAATTACACGACAATAAACCACACGAATTTGATGGAAAAGGATATTTAGTTGGTTTACAATTATCTTGGAATTTCTTTGACGGTTTAAAGTCCAAAAGTGAACAAGCCGCTTATCAAGCAGATTATAACCGTGCCAAATCCGAAATCGAGCACTATACACAACAAAGCGAATTAGAATTGAAAGCCGTTTACCGTCAGATTCAAAATGCAGCAACTAAAGTAGAATTAACCGAATCTGCATGGCTTCAAAGCCAAGAAGCTTATCGCATCAGAAAAAACAGATACGATCAAGGTCTGGAAAAATCAG
>JAQVDG010000285.1 GCA_028698395.1 Weeksellaceae bacterium | reverse complement strand
GCATTAGTTTACAACAAGAATTCATTTTTTTCAATCGGAGAAGTACAATTGTTGCCGATTTTTTCCGAACAGATTTTCAAGACCAAGTTGTGTTAGATTTAGATACTTCACCTCAACAAATTTTATTTTATAATTTGGATGGAAAATCTTATGCCAACAGTCTTCAGATTCAGTGGGATTTTCAGCTTTTCAGAAGATTGGATACCCGATTGGCTTATAAATTCTATGACACAAAAACCAATTATTTATCCGGAAGTAAGGAACTTCCTTTCACTTCACAACACAGAGGATTCTTGAATTTATCGTATGCTACTTTGCGTACTGCCAATGGACAACATTGGAGTTTTGACACAACTTTGCAATGGGTAGGAAAACAAAGATTACCCGATTCTTCTTCCAATCCTGTTGAATTTCAATCATCTGAGTATGGAAAATCATATTTTCTGTTAAATGCTCAGGTTTCTCGAAATTTCAATAAAAACATCCGTTTATACTTAGGTGGAGATAATTTGTTGAGCTATACACAAGACAACGCTATTGTAGATGTGAAAAATCCATTTGGAAATTATTTTGATGGTGGAATGGTATATGCTCCTGTAATGCCGGCTACAGTTTATCTGGGAATTGATATTGATTTTTAAAAGATAACTTTATATTTCTGAAAGAGGTGATTTCATTTGAAACACCTCTTTTATTTTATCATTGTTTTTGTATCTTTATAGCCTATTTTTAATACAAAAATCATGAAATACACTAGCATCATCGGTATCTTATTGATTGCAATTGGATTGATTTCTTCTTTTATCGGAAAAATTGAATTTGGAAATTTAATTACAGAACCTGAATTTGCTTTAGGACTTCTTTATGGAGGTGGATTCGGTTTATTGTCAGGCGGATTTTTAGGTTGGCTATACAAGAAACCTTATGCGAAAAAACAAACTGAAGAAACGCCACTCAATGATAAAACAACTGAAATTCAGTAAAATTTAATATAAAAAAACCGAAGTTTTTCAACTTCGGTTTTTTATTCAGATTAATCTTTTTTCTCTGTTCCGGACGAATACCTTGCTGCGCTTAGTTCTCTGGAAATTGCTGCACGTTCAAATTTAATTTTCCCGGCTCCGGTTTCCAAAACAACTGTTTCTCCCGATAATTCTATTACTTTTCCGTGAATTCCGGCGGTTGTAACAACCCAATCTCCTCTTTTTAATTCTTCTTGGTATTTCTTTTCTTGTTTTTGCTTTTTAAGGTTTGGGCGAATCATTAAAAAATACATGATTACGAACATCCCTCCAAATAACAATAAAGTGGACATACCTCCTCCTTCTTGTAAAAATATAACGGTTAAATCTTTCATTTTACTTTTATTGGGCCCCGTTTAGTTTGTTTGCAGTTGTAAGTTCAGTAGCTTCATTTGGCAAATTAGCTGTAAATGTCCAAACTTCTGAACCTTTTACCGTATTAGTGGTTAAAGTAACTGTTTTTTGTTGTCTTCCTTTTTGACTTCCAGCATCATAAGTAATTTTTATTGAATCCGTTTTTCCCGGAGCAATTGGTTCTTTTGGCCAAATTGGAACTGTACAACCACAAGATCCTACTGCTTTTTTAATAATCAAAGGAGATTTTCCTGTATTGGTGAATTTCACAAAATGATCCACTTTTGCAGCGGTCGGCAAATCACCAAAATCATACGTATCTTCATCAAATTTCAATTCTGCTGCAGTTTCAGGATCTACTACATTGGATGCTAATTCTTTCTTTTCATCTTCTGTGAAAAGTTGAGATGCTTTTTCTTTCTCACATGAAGCCATTGTAAAAACAGCTAAAATACCACTTATAAAAATTGCTTTTTTCATTGTTACTAATTTTTTGTTGTTGTTTTTAAGGAGCTAAAATATAACTTTTTTTTGATTCTTTACACTATTCAGCAAATTCAACTTTAAATTTCTTTTAAAGAGCGATCCAAAATTCCATTGATAAATATCTTACTTTTCTCTGTGGAATAAACTTTGGCTAATTCAATATATTCGTCTAAACTTACTTTTGGCGGGATATTCGGGAAATAATATAATTCAGTCAATGCCATTTGCAAAAGAATCAAATCCAAAACAGCAATTCGGTCTAATTCCCAATTAACTGCTTTTTCATCAATTTTCGCACGGGTTTCATCAGAATAACGAAGTGTTCGCCGGAATAAATCAAGAGTAAATTCTCTGTCTTCGTCATCTTTATATACTTTGAACAATTTTAAATCTGCTCCACCTTTGGCTATAAATGACTTTAATGTCATCAAAACCATTGAGTTGGCAATATGAACATCATCTGCCCAATACAAATTTCTTTCTTCTAACCAATCGTGCAATTTTTCATTAGGTGCAATGATTTTTTTGAATATTTGAATGATGAAATTTTTATCATTTTCAAAACTTAAATTCGGATTTTGCATATATTCCAAATATTCCTCACTGGCTGTAATTTCTTTGAAAATTGAATTAGGATAAACATCTAACTTATCCCAAGTCAATTGCTTATTTTTTTCAGAATAAGCATTCAATTCTTCATTTTCCTCTAAAATCTTAAAAATCTTATTGTTAACGAACTTTAAATTGGGATTTATATCGTCTTCAGTTTTAAGAATTTTATTTCGTGCGACTTCAATTCTCTGTTCGGCAATTTCTTTTTGAAATTTCAATAAATTTAGAAGATAAATGTATAAATCATAAATTTCATCAACTCCTTTCAACATATTTTGTTCAATGAGTCTTTCATTTGCTCCTTCTCCAATGGTTTTCCATGCATAAACAGCCTGCATCACCTTTTCCCGAAGTTGTCTTCTTCCTAACATAAATTTCAAAAAGTTAAATCACTTAAAAACGACTGCAAAGGTAGGTAAAAAGACGTAAATTTGCGGAGTGAAAGAACTACAATCTTTAAATAAATTTCTTTGGAAATACCGCTGGCAGTTATCCGGCGGATTTGTTTTAGTTATAGTTTCCAACTTTATTTCAGTCTATTCCATTGGTTATGTGGGAAGTGCCGTAAATGAAATAGAAAAAATTCTCATCCAATTTCAATCGGATGAAGTCAGCAATTTGAGTGAAATAAAAAGAAATCTCATGCAAGTTGCTCTTTTATTTATTGGATTAAAAATCATTTCCGGCTTATTTTCCGTAGGAGTTCGTTTGATGATTATCGCAACTTCCCGGCACATTGAGTATGATTTGAAAAATGAAATTTACACTCACTATCAAAATTTATCACTTTCTTTTTACAAAAAAAACAAAACCGGAGATTTGATGAACCGCATCACAGAAGATGTTGCTTATGTGAGACAATATTTAGGTCCGGGCATCATGTACCCAATGGATTTAATTTCAAGAGCAAGCATCATTCTTGTTTTTATGATTAGCATTGATCCTTTGATGACACTTTACACTTTAGGCCCTTTACCCGTTTTATCTTTTTTAATTTATAAAGTAACCTCCGTCATTAATCGAAAAAGTAAAGATGTCCAAAAACAACAATCTGTTATTTCTTCTACCGTTCAAGATACTTTTTCTGGAATTCGTGTAATTAAATCTTTCAATATAGAAGATTCCACCAAAAAACAATACGAAAAAGAAGCCGGATTTTATGAGAAAAAAGCCCTTTCTCTGGCACAAATCGAAGCTTTCTTTTCCCCTTTAATGATTTTAATTGTAGGAATCAGTAATTTATTAATTCTTTATTTGGGCGGCATTCGTTATTTTGAAGGGAAATTAAATATTGGAGTCATTGCCCAATATTTTATGTATTTAAATATGTTAATTTGGCCTTTCACTTCCTTAGGTTATGTTACCATGCTCATTCAGCGAGCTGAAGCTTCTATGGCACGAATCAATGAGTTTTTAAAACAAAAACCT
>JAQVDG010000010.1 GCA_028698395.1 Weeksellaceae bacterium | reverse complement strand
TTTTTGGCTTTGTAATCGGTTACACCTGAAATTTCACAATGTGTAGTTGCGCCGCCTAAAGTTTCATTGTCAATATCTTCACCAATTGCTGCTTTTACTAAATAACTTCCTGCCAGAAAAATAGAACCGGTTTTAGCCACGATCATAGCTTCATCACTCATGATTGGCAGATAAGCACCACCCGCCACGCAACTTCCCATTACTGCAGCAATTTGTGTAATACCCATAGAACTCATAATAGCATTGTTGCGAAAAATGCGACCGAAATGTTCTTTATCAGGAAAAATTTCATCCTGCATTGGCAAATAAACACCGGCACTATCAACTAAATAGATAATTGGTAAATGATTTTCCATTGCAATCTCCTGTGCTCTCAGGTTCTTTTTTCCTGAAATCGGAAACCAAGCACCAGCTTTGACCGTTGCGTCATTGGCAACTACAATACATTGTTTTCCTGAAATATATCCCATTACAACAACGACACCACCGCTTGGGCAACCACCGTCTTCTTCATACATTTCATAACCGGCAAAAGCTCCGATTTCTATATTTGTTTTCCCTTTGTCTAATAAATAGTCAATACGCTCACGAGCGGTTAATTTTCCTTTTTCTTTGTGTTTCTCAATTCGTTTTTTTCCGCCCCCCAATGATATTTCTTTTAATTTTCGGCGTAAATCTGATACTAAGAGTTTATTTTTATCTTCACGTTGATTGAATTGTATATCCATTTTGAGTTTGTTTTGCGCTAAATTATAATAATTGTTTAAATCTTAGAAATTCAAAGAAGCATCTTTTATAAATTTTTGAGAATGAATAATGATTTCAGGAAAAAATTGTCGAAAATTTGACTCTAATGGGTCGTGAAACTCTTGAATTTCAATGATGGCATCTTCTATGTTATTTTCAAATTTACTTCGTTGGCTGATTCCTTTTAAAGTTTGTTGAATTCCTTTCAAAGACTGATAATTATGAAACCAATCGTATTTTAAAAGATGTTTGACAATATAGCGTAAAGAAGGAGGGAAGTTGTTCAAATTCAATTGAAATAAACGATAACAGTCTTCTACAAATTTTTCAAATTCAATTGAGGAATAAAGTGTCCAGTTTTTTATTAAAAAATAATCAAAAACGACATCTACAATGACCGGAGCGTATTTTCCATGATTTTCATGAAAGAATTTTGTACAGTTTTTTACTGCGGCATGTTCATCTGTAAAATGGTCAATACTTCTGTGTAAAAGGATTCCGGTTTGAATTCCATTGGGATAATTTATATAATCTTTTGCTCTAACGATTTCACCGTAAAGATTTCCCAATTGAATATCAGAATTTTGAAAGGATAAATATTGGTGAGCCAAAAAGTTCATAAGTTTCGGCAATTTAAGGTTTATTTCTAATTTATCTTTTAAAATAAAATGAACTTTAAGAGATAATTTAATTTCGGTTATGGTATTCTTCAAAACTTCCATCCTCGTAAAACAGGATTACTTTTTTAATTACGTCTGTTAATGGAATTGAATTTTTATCTCCGGATTGAGTGATTTTTTTAAAATTCGAGAAATCGAATAGGCTGGGGGAGGAGGAATTTGAAATTTCATTTTCCTCTTTTTTTTCTATTCCGAAGAGCAACCAATCGGTATCAATTTCCGGAAAAGCAGATTTAATTTTTAATAAAAAATCTAAACTTGGTTTATTTCGTCCTGAAGTGATATGTGAAATAGCTGAACGTTGTACTTCAATTTTATCGGCAAATTCGGAGGGTGTGAGCCCCGATTTTTCGAGAATTTCCAATATGCGATTTGTGAGTTCCATTTTACAAATATAAATAAAAAATTAACCTTGTTCAATAGGTGAAATTATGACCACCCTGACAAATCTTCTTAAACTAAAATTAAAGGAACAAAGTAGGCTAAAGAAGTTAAATAATTCATTATCAATACATTTATGTATAAAATTATATTTTCACTAAAATCAAAGAAACAAACTGACATAAGGTCATTTAAATTAATTTACAAAAGTAAACTACAAATGTAAATCAGTTTTGACTTGCGATTTCAGCGATCTTTTTTAAAAAAATGAATGAGATTATTTAGCAAAAAAATAAGAGGCTTAAAAAGCTTTAAAATGCTTTTTTAAAAAATTGTATCTTCGTTTCATGAATTTAACAGAATTATTTCAGCATTACTATTCCGACATTCGGGTTAAAGATTTTGAGACCAAATATTTGCCTTTTTCTCAGTTGGATTTGTATTTGGAAAATTATTTTCCGGATAAAATTGAATTAGGAAAATCCGTTTTAGAAAATTCTATTTATTTAATAAAAATGGGAAATGGACCTATAAAAATTTTAGTTTGGTCGCAAATGCACGGAAATGAATCCACCGGAACCCGGGCAATGTTGGACGTATTGGAATTTTTAAAATTAAATACGAGTTGGACAAAAGAAGTTTTAGAAAAAATAAGTTTTCATTTTATTCCAATGTTGAACCCGGATGGAGCTTCGGTTTATACACGTAGAAATGCTGTTGGAGTCGATTTAAATCGGGATTTTGTGAAAGAAAGTTCACCTGAAATTCGGATTTTAAAGAAATACGTGAATGAATTTCAACCGGATTTTTTATTTAATCTTCATGATCAACGTTCCATATTTAATGTAGGTGAGAGTAAATTGCCGGCAACCTTGGCTTTTTTAGCACCTTCTCCTAATCGGAAAAACTCGGTAACTTTGAGTCGATTACGTTCTATGGCAGTGATTGATGCAATGTATAAAACACTCCAACAAGTAATTCCGAATCAAATCGCACGTTTTTCGGATGAATTTTATCCAACTTCAACAGGTGATAATTTTATGCAGTTGGGATTTTCGAGTATTTTGTTTGAAGCCGGACATTATCCGAATGATTATCAACGAAATGAAGTCAGGAAATGGAATGCTTTAGCTATTTTATCAGCTTTGGAAAAAATCAGTCAGGATTCTGAATTTGAGCAAGGTGATTATTTTGAAATTCCACCAAATAATAAACTTTTTTTGGATATAATTTTAAGAAATGTAAAAATTGAAACTGCTTCTACAATGATTTTGACAGATATTGGAATTTATTTTGAAGAAAGCTTAAATCCGGAATTGAAGCAAATTGTTTTTAAATCTCGGATTGAAGAAATCGGCGATTTGTCTTATTCTTTTGGTCATATAGATTGGGATGCGAAAGGAGAATTATTTAAAGGAAAATCAGATGATTATCCGATTTTAAACGCTTATGCTGATTTTTCGGTCGGACATTTTAATTTTGAAAAAGGAATTTTGAACCAAAAAATATAGAAATATGATACATATAGAACACGAAAACAATGAAAAAAACGGTCGATTTATTATTTTTTATGAAAATAAAGAAGCCGGAGAAATGACTTATACTTGGGCGGGAAACGATAAATTTATTATTGATCACACATTGGTCAGTCCGGAATTTGGCGGAAAAGGTTTGGCGAAAAAACTGATTTTAGAAAGTATAGATTACGCACGGGCTAATTCGTTGAAAATCATTCCACTTTGTCCTTATGCCAAATCGGTTTTTGAAAAAAATAAGGAGTTTTCAGATGTATTTTATTCGTGAATCTAATTACTGTTTTCATTCAAATTAATAAGCTGTATGAAAAACCGATTTTTATTTTTGCTGACAATTTTGCTGGCAAATTTACTATTTGCTCAAACTGAAAATTATAAAATTGCGATTGATGATTTTCAAATAAATTATAATTCAGGAGATTACGAGAAAATTTTCAATAATTTTTCGACTGAAATGAAAGAAGCTTTGCCACTCGAAAGTACTCAGCAGTTTTTTGCAGGATTAAAAAGCCAAATGGGTGCTATTGAGAGTAAGGAATTTATAAGTTATCAGGAAACGTATGCGATTTATAAAACAGAGTTTGAAAAAATGACTTTAGCCGTAAACATTTCGTTAGATGATGAAAATCGGATTGACGGACTTTTCATCAAATTTTACGAAGAACCGACAAAAACAACCGATAAAGGCGTAAATGTACTCCATAATTATCCGAAAGAAATTGCTGAAATTATTTTTTCAAAAACCAAAGAATTTCCGGATAATACACAACTTTCAATTGCTATAATAGAAAATGGAAAAACAAATTATTACGGAATTATAAAAGTAAATGATTCTATAAAACCCATTGAAAATCAAGCTAAGGTTTTTGAAATTGGTTCTTTAACAAAAGTCTTTACATCAACTGTTTTGGCTTCACTTGTGGAAGAAGGAAAAATTAAATTGACGGACGAAATCAATTCTTATTATTCTTTTCCTTTTAAAAATCAGACCCGATTGAATTTTAAGGACTTAGCTAATCATACTTCGGGACTTTCCCGATTACCCGAAAATTTGGATTTATCAAACGAAAATAATCCTTACAAAAACTACGGGGAAAATCAAATAGAAGAATACCTGAAAGATAATTTAAGTCTTGAAAATGAAGCACTAAAGACCTATTCTTATTCTAATTTAGGTGCAGGATTATTGGGTTATACGCTTGGATTGTCTCAGAAAACAAGTTTTCAGGAATTAGTTCAGAAAAGAATTTTTGATAAATACGGGATGAAAAATTCGTTTACAAGTCCTCAAAATCTGAGCAAAAAACTTGTGAAAGGACAAAATATAAAGGGTGAAATTACTTCTAATTGGGATTGGGATGTGTTGTTTGGAGCTGGTGGGATTTTATCGACAACCGAAGATTTAACGAAATTTGCAATTGCACAATTTGACTCTAAAAATAAAGAACTTGCTTTGACAAGAAAACCTACTTTTGAGAGTAGTGAGAATATGAAAATCGGTTTAGGTTGGCATTTGTTGCAATCTCCGAAAAATAAAAACCGGATTTGGCACAATGGTGGAACGGGTGGTTATTCGTCTTCGATGCTTGTAAATCCGGAAAATAAATCGGGAGTTATTATTCTTTCCAATCTTTCCGGATTTCATCCTAAAACCGGAAAAATTGATGAATTGTGTTTTGAATTGATGAATAAAATAGAAGGTTTGGAATGATAATTAAGTGATTTTCTAAATAAAATTACCAATCAAAAACCAAATTAACAAACAGATTTCTCCCCATTCTTGGAAGGGTATTCCAATCAGAAAAAGTAGAATAATTTTTATCAAAAATATTTTCTACTCCTACATTCAAATGTAATTTTTGATTTTCAAATTCAAAAGTTTTATTTAAAGTCCAATGAAGTAAAGTATATTCTTTTTTAGGAATTTCACCATAATCTTTGTTAATTCGAGAATATTTAGAGCTTCCTTCAGTTCGGATTTCGGTAGAAAAATTTCGTTTTGAATACATGATTCCTAATTGATAATTAAAAGGTTGAATCAAGGGAAGAGGATTCTTAAATTCATCATTTCCATATCGATACGATAATTTTCCGGTAAAAGTCCATGAAGAAACTTTATATTCTGTTTCTAAAAAAGTAGTAAAAATTGAAGCATAATTTAAAGATTCATAAATTTTAACTCCATTACTTCCAATGGTCATTGGCAATAAATTTCCCTGAGTTTTACCTACGATATAATCAAAAATCCGATAATAATTCCCTTGCCATAAAATTTTAAAATCTGAAGATTTAAATTGGCTTGATAAAGAAAAATCAAGCGATTTTTCATTTTTTAAAAAGGGATTTCCCACATAATCGTAAGCATCAGAGCTATTGAAAAGATAAAAACCATAAGCTTCTGAAACTGAAGGTGAACGTTCACCATAGCCAATTCCGGCAGTGAAATTCCAATTTAAATGATGGAATTGCGCTTGAGAATTGATGTTTTTCAAAATTCGTTGTTGAGAATCCTCTAAATCAGGATAGAAAATCCGTAAACTTTCCCGTCCCATTTCATTTTTTATATTTGTATTCTGCCAACCGATTCCGGTGGAAAAAATCAGATTAAAATGGGATGAAAAAATTATTTTATCTTCTAAAAACAAACCGTTGTACACAGTATTTATATCCGGCCAAGTCAGCATAAACATATCATTTTCATTGGGATTATTAGAAAACATGGTCATTTCTGCCAATGAATTATTGAAATATCCGGAAAGTGTTGCATTTATTTTGTGTTGATTAAAATTCCCGGATAATTTGGAATAATAACCAAAAGTTTTACTCCAACCCGGCATATCCATTCGAATTGGAACATCCGGACGTTGACTGTCGTCCATTTTATGTTCAATGGTGTTATAATAAATTTTGGTTTCCCAAGTGTGAAAATTTTCAGTTAAATCAAAATATTTGTATTGGAAAGAAGCGATAATTGCTTGAGCTAAAGAAACATCCATGGGCAGTGCCGGATAACCTACATCAGTAGCTTTGTCAAAAATAAAAGAAGCTTCCAATTGTTGATTTTCGGCTAATTTCAATCCGGAAATAACCGAAAAATTGTATTTAGTGAATTGTGAAAAAGGAATTTCAGTTCCTTTTCCGGCTTTGTAATTTTCAGCGTTTCGATAAGTAAAATCAAAATTTGTAAAAAAGGCCGGACTGGAAAATGCCCAGTCCGTTCCTATTATTTTTTGTTGATTATTACTTTCGTAGCCACTAAAAATTGATTTTCTCCATTTTCTCTCAGAAAATCCGGCTCTTTTTCGGATTAAATCAATGCTTCCCGCAATTGTTCCACCATGTTCTGCTCCGGATTGTCCGGTTGAGATTTTAACTTTTGAGAAATTGGAAACTTCAATATAAGAAGTTACCGGATCCATTTTGTCGGTACATGCACTGAAAATTCGCATTCCGTCTAAGGTAATAACGCTTCTTTCGGTGGACATTCCTTGTAACATCGGCTCCCAAGCGTACGCACCTCTTTTAATCATATTTATAGTAGAAGCATTTTCTAAATGATTGTCAATCGAACCTAAGGATTTTATTTCTTGGGTGTTAAGATTTGGAGTTTTAGAAATGATAATGATTTCTTCCATAGAAATTAAACTGTCCGACGGGAATTCCTGTGCTTGACTAAAAATAGCAAACACAATGAAAATCAGAGGAAAATAAGATGATTTCACACTAAATTTTTTATAAATGGATAAAATTTAGAATTCAATTTCAAAGAAAATACTACTACTTTCGTTGGATTCATTGACTTCTTCGCCTTTTAAAACTTCTCCGTTTTGGTTTTCCAAAATCAGATTAATTTTCCAAAAACCACTCATGGTTAAACTGAGTTTTCCATGGTAAAAAGAATCTTGTGCTTGTTGTAAATCTACATTATTAGGCGAACCATGATTTCCCATTCCCGGCATTCTCGGGTCGATTTTTATTTTGTAATTATTGACAACCGGAAAATTCATCATGGATTCCATTTTAAAAACACCTGCCACCATGTCGTTTACAGCTACTTTAGGTTGAGTTGGCTCTTTTAGTGCAATGATGTATTTTACATTGTCAGTTCCCGAAAAAACAACAACATTTCGTTTTGAAGTTGGTTTTACATCAATATTTTCATTCATTTCATAGTCAAGTCCGTCTATGGTATAATTCAATTGTAAATTCCAGTATTCCATACTGTTTCCTGCCATTTGAAATACAATATATCCTTCATATAGCGTTTGTTTTCCTTCCACTTTTTTGATGGGAGAATGGGGAGCAGAATGATGCATGTTTTCCATCTGCATCATAGGCATCCAACTTAAATTACTTGGATTTAGAAATTGATTTTGTTGGTCTTTAAGTTGAATAAATATAGAATTATAACCTTCTGTAAGTTGGCCATTTTGTGTATATAAAGCCAAAGTATGGTGTTCATTTGAAAATGTTTTGACTAAAATTAAATCGGAAGTTTCATTTTCAGGTGAATTGTTTTCTTGTTTGGAATCATCGTCAGAGCAATTGATAAACAAAAGTGAAGCCCATGCAAAAAGGGCATATTTTAATAATTTCATGTTAAATAGTGTTTAATGTTATTGATTTTTAGAAATAAAGCAGTTTAAAAAAAAAAATCTGCTTAACGAAAAAACATTAAACTAAAGCAGGAGGGTGATTGATAAGTTGTGAAAAGTCGTAACTGTAATGATTTAAATAAAAGAATTGGTGTACTATTTTTTCGGATGAATCCAAAGGAAAATCAGTTTTAAAATCAGAATTGAAATAAATAATAAGTTCGTCTTGTGTGATTTGAATGAGTGAATGTTTGTTTTGATTTTCAGATTCTTTAGCAAGTTTTGACAATTCACATTTTCCGTTACAATGCAGTTCGGGTTTTTCTTTATTCTCACAAAAAATCTCTGTAAAGTTTGAATTATCCAACAGATAAAACCCAAGTAGCATAGAATTTTTCAAAATACCGAAAAGTAAAATGAAAATTAATCCGATGCTTGTTATCAAACGTTTTTTCTGCATAAGTTGAACAAAGTTAATAAAACCCATTAAGGTCTTTTGTGACCAAAATCATGTAAAGGAAGAATTTAACTCTGACTTTAATCAGTTGAGAAATATAAAATTTGATGATTTTGTCTATTGACTTTTTCATTTAAATTGATTAATTTTGTGAAATTACGAGAGTTTAATTTCATTTAAAAGTTTATCCTATGAATTATTCTAAATTACCACCGGAAGAAATGGTTTATGTACCAGCATCAGTGGAAGACACGGAGGATTTGAGTGCTTTAGCAAAACGTTCAAAACGCCATTGGGGTTACTCCAAGGAATCCATGGAACTATGGAAGCAAAGTTTGACTATTACGGAAGATTTTTTGAAAAATCATACGGTTATAAAAGCAACTTTAGAAGATGAAATTGTAGGTTTTTTTGCTTTGGAAGAAATTCAACCCATAACCCGAATTGCTCAATATTGGGTGGATACACCTTATATGCGAAAAGGTTACGGTTCTGCTATGTTTTCGTATTTAAAGAAATTTTTACAACAGCATAATGTTAAAAAAATAACTTTGGTTTTAGATCCAAATGGGTTAAAGTTTTTTGAAAAAAGAGGAGGAAAAGTGTTGGATAAAATTGAGCATAAAGTAAAAAATAAATTTTTGTACATAGTCGAAGCTCCAATTCAATAACATAGTTATTCTTTTATTTGTACTTAGGTTTTTATAAAAAACAGAATTATTCTAAAATTTAAATTTATAAAATAAAATAAGCCGGAAAATTATCCGGCTTTGTACCTTTTCAGGTGTTTTTTATATTTTAATTCAAATTAATTTTTACTGTAAATAAGAGTAACACCTTCTTGTTCCGGAAGAGTAGGACGAGTTTCTAAAACTAACTTTCCTTTTCTTTCTTTTGCTT
The DNA here is from genome assembly GCA_028698395.1 of Weeksellaceae bacterium. Next base: position 7,953 of record JAQVDG010000010.1, on the reverse strand, counting down.
TCATCCGACACCAGCCGGTTAACCAAAAAGGAATGATGCTTGTAAAATAGAAAATTCCCCAAAATCCAACCATTGCCATTACGAGGAAAAATAGAAAACCTAAGAATTGTGCCATAACTTTAATTTTAACTTCGACAAAAATAGGAAATTTAGTTGAATTTCAAAACGAAACTGAAAATTATCAGGTTTAAACTTTTTATGGCTAAGCTTTAGTATTTTTGTACCTTAATTTTCAAAACATTAGATAATGGACTTTAGAATAGAAAAAGATACAATGGGAGAAGTAAAAGTTCCGGCTGATAAATATTGGGGCGCTCAAACTGAGCGTTCTCGCAATAATTTTAAAATTGGCCCTTCTGCTTCTATGCCTATTGAAGTGATTCATGGATTTGCTTATTTGAAAAAAGCAGCCGCCTATGCCAATTGTGAATTAGGTGTTTTATCGGAAGAAAAAAGAGATTTAATCGCTCAGGTTTGTGATGAGATTTTAGAAGGAAAGCTAAATGACCAGTTTCCTTTGGTTATTTGGCAAACCGGTTCCGGAACTCAATCTAATATGAATGTGAACGAAGTAATTGCTAATCGGGCACAAGTACTTTCGGGCGGAAAAATTGGAGAAGGAGAAAAAATCTTAGCACCTAATGATGATGTAAATAAATCACAATCGTCCAATGATACTTATCCAACCGGTATGCACATTGCCTGCTATAAAGCTGTGGTAGAAAAGACCATTCCGGGAGTTGAAAAATTAAGAAATACATTAAAAGCTAAATCAGAAGCATTTAAAAATGTAGTAAAAATCGGTCGTACTCATTTAATGGACGCTACGCCGGTTACTTTAGGACAAGAAATTTCAGGTTATGCAGCTCAATTGGAACACGGTTTACGTGCGGTAAAAAATACATTAAGTCATTTATCAGAAGTAGCATTAGGAGGAACTGCTGTGGGAACAGGATTGAATACACCGAAAGGTTACGATGTTTTAGTGGCAAAATACATTGCGGAATTTACAGGATTACCTTTTAAAACGGCAGAAAATAAATTTGAAGCTTTAGCTGCACACGATGCTATTGTGGAAACGCATGGAGCATTAAAACAATTGGCTGTTTCGCTTAATAAAATTGCAAATGACATTCGTTTATTAGCATCCGGACCTCGTTCAGGAATTGGTGAAATTTTTATTCCGGAAAATGAACCGGGATCATCCATTATGCCGGGAAAAGTAAACCCGACTCAAGCGGAAGCTTTAACTATGGTAGCAGCTCAGGTAATGGGAAATGATGTCGCAATTACAATCGGAGGAACGCAGGGCCATTATGAATTGAATGTATTTAAACCTTTATTGGCGTATAATTTCTTGCAAAGTGCTCAATTATTGGGTGATGCTTGTGTCTCCTTTGATGAGCATTGCGCACAAGGAATTGAACCAAATTATAAACGAATCAAAGAATTAGTGGACAATTCTCTGATGTTGGTAACAGCATTAAATACTAAAATCGGATATTATAAAGCAGCTGAAATTGCTCAAACAGCCCATAAAAATGGAACTACTTTAAAAGAAGAAGCCGTTCGTTTAGGTTATGTTTCTGCTGAAGACTTTGATGCTTGGGTTCGACCGGAAGATATGGTGTAAAAAAAAGAGAAACAAGATTTTATAAAAAAACAAAAGGGAAGTGATTTAAATTACTTCCCTTTTGTTGTAAAATATTTTTATTTTACTCAAAATGAGGGTTGTTCATGTGTTCGTATGTAGTAACAGTACAACCTTCTCCATGTTGAATGGAAGCATAGCAGACATTATTATCATTGAGATACGTAATTGTAAATTTCACATCAGTCTCATTATCGAGATAAATACTTTCTTTTGCACTACTTGTCCATTGCCAAGTGCGGTCATTATAAACAACGCCATTAAGACCAATTTTATAAAGAAGTTTACCATCAGGGGAAAAGGCGAAATAATAATCAGATAGTGAAATTACTTCATTATATTCTTCACAATTAGCGGAAATTAATTCTCCAATATTATAATTCCACCATTTTTGGCTCTCTTCTGTTTGATTTTTTCCGCTTGTAGTTACATCAGAAAAGCCGGTTAAAGTTACATCTCGTAATTCCAAAGGAACAATTTCTCCTTGTGGTACACTACTGTCGAACTCGGGGTTCGAACTACTGTCGTCGTCACTGGAACAACTGATAGTCGTTACGATTGCTATCGCAAGCAACATTAAAGATTTAAAATTTCTCATTTTTTGTTTTTTTATAGACCTTTTGAGAATTAAAATCATTTGAAGTTAATATGAATTCTCATAAAGCCAAAGTTATTTAGGTAAACAAATTTAATTTAAAATCATTTAAAAATCAAGTTTTTTTAGAAAAACTTAGTAGTTAACTTGAAACAAATTTTAGTCCGACAATGGAAGCAATCAGTGTGAAGATGAAGAATAAACGCCAAAAATTAGTAGGTTCATTGAAAAAGAAAATTCCGACTAAAACAGTTCCTACTGCACCAATTCCGGTCCAAATCGCATAAGCAGTTCCAATAGGAAGATTTTGAGTAGCTTTTATCAAAAGAAGCATGCTGATGGTTAAACAAACCAAAAATCCAGCAAACCAAAAATAAGATTCTTTACCCGTTGTTTCTTTTGCTTTTCCAAGACAAGCAGCAAATCCTGTTTCAAAAACTCCGGCGATGATAAGAATAATCCAGCTCATGACGATAAATAAAAAACCAAAGAACGTGATTTTTTGGAAAATTTTTGTTAATCCTGATTAAAATCTAATTCTATCTTATCAAAATCAGTTTACACTTTGCTATATTTGCCAACGATTTTTAACTCCAAAAATTCACAAAATGAAATACAAAAGAATCCTTCTAAAATTAAGTGGTGAATCATTAATGGGAAATCAACAATATGGAATTGACCCACAGCGATTAAAAGAATATGCTGAAGAAATCAAAGATATTGTGGATTTGGGAGTAGAAGTAGCAATTGTAATTGGAGGAGGAAATATTTTCAGAGGAGTTTCCGGTGCTGCCAGTGGAATGGACAGAGTTCAAGGTGATTATATGGGAATGTTGGCGACTGTGATAAATTCTATGGCATTACAGTCAGCATTAGAGGAAATTAATGTTTATACTCGTTTACAAACCGCCATTAGAATGGAACAAATCGCTGAACCATTTATAAAAAGAAGAGCAACCCGACATTTAGAAAAAGGAAGAGTTGTAATCTTTGGAGCCGGAACCGGAAATCCATATTTCACAACGGACACAGCAGCAACTTTACGAGCTATTGAAATAAATGCTGACGTGATTTTAAAAGGAACTCGTGTTGATGGAATTTATACCGCCGATCCTGAAAAAGATAAAAGTGCAACTAAATTTGATAATTTAACCTTTGAAGAAGTCTTCCAAAAAGGATTAAACGTAATGGACATGACGGCTTTCACTTTAAGCCATGAAAACAAATTACCTATTATTGTATTTGATATGAATACAAAAGGAAATTTAACCCGATTGGTAAAAGGAGAAAACGTTGGAACGCTTGTAAAATAAAAAGTGTTTGATTTTTACTTTAGTATTTAAATACTTTCTTAGTATATTCGCAATTCAAAAATAATAACAAGCATTAATAAAGATGGAAGAATTAGATTTAATTAGGGAAGAAGCGAAAGAACAAATGCAAAAAGCATTGGATCATTTGACTAAAGAATTTTTGTCAATTCGAGCAGGAAAAGCTTCTCCTTCCATGTTATCCTCTGTTCGTTTTGATTATTATGGAAACCAGACACCAATTACTCAAGCCGCAAACATAGGAACTCCTGACGCAAGAACTTTAACGATTCAGCCTTGGGAGAAAAATTTAATTTCTGAAATTGAAAAAGCTATTATCAATGCAAATTTAGGATTTACACCTTCTAATAATGGCGATATGATTATCATCAATATTCCGCCCATGACAGAAGAACGTCGGAAAGAGTTGACTAAAGTTGCTAAATCCAATACCGAAAATGCTAAAATCGGAATTCGGAATGCTCGAAAAGATGCCAATAATGACATCAAAAAAGTAGAAGATGCCTCTGATGATGTGAAAAAAGAATACGAAACAAGAATTCAGGGATTAACTGATAAATTCGTGAAATTAGCTGATGAGCTTTTGGAGCAAAAAGAAAAAGAAATTATGACTGTTTAAAACAACAAAATAAATTGTAAAGAAAAGCCCGAAATCATTTTGGGCTTTTGCTTTTAATAATTAGTTTAGAATAAATAAAAATGGAAATCAAAACTTCACCTATCGACAAAGTTGTTTACCCGGTTCAAAATTTCATGAATCAGTCCAAAGCAGGTGGAATTGTCTTAGGAATTTTCGTGATTTTAGCTTTAATCTTAGCAAATTCACCTTGGTCAACAACTTATTTTGAAGTTTTAAATTACAAAACAGCTCTTTATTTTGATGGAAAAACCTATTTTAATCTAAGTTTACTTCATTGGATTAATGATGGATTAATGGCAATTTTCTTTTTTGTTGTAGGATTGGAACTTAAAAGAGAATTTGTAGGCGGTGAATTGTCAAATCCGAGAAAAGCTTTACTTCCAATTATGGCAGCTTTGGGAGGAATGATTGTTCCGGCAACAATTTATTTACTATTAAATCCATCAGGAGAAGCCCACAGCGGATGGGGAATTCCAATGGCAACTGATATTGCTTTTGCTTTAGGTGTATTGTATTTATTTGGTAATAAAATTCCATTTTCATTAAAAGTATTTTTAACTGCTTTTGCAATCATTGATGATTTAGGAGCAGTTATCGTAATCGCATTTTTTTATACATCTGAAATTTCCTTGATCAGTCTTAGTGTAGGATTAGGGTTTGTTTTAATAATGTTATTAGCTGCTAAATTAGGAGTTCGCAATGTTTGGTTGTATGCAATTTTAGGAATTGGAGGTGTTTGGGTAGCCTTTTTATTATCCGGTGTTCATGCAACAATTGCAGCTGTTTTGGCAGCATTTGCAATTCCGGCAGATGTAAAAATAAAAGAAGCCGTTTTTTTAAAACAAATAAAAAAACATTTAAAACAATTTGAATCCATTGATCCCAGAGATGATATTCCTAATTTAACTGAAGAACAGGTTCAGATTTTAAGCAAAGTAAGCGAAGACGTACGAAATGCCGTTCCACCGTTACAACGATTAGAACACGCTATGCATCCGTATGTTACTTTTTTGATTTTGCCCATCTTTGCTTTAGCAAATGCAGGAGTTTCCTTAGTCGTTCAACCAGATGAATTATTTAGTACAAATATTGCTATTGGAGTAGCTTTAGGGTTAATCTTTGGGAAAATAATCGGAATTACAGGTACAACATTTTTGTTAATTAAATTAAAAATTGCTCCTTGGCCTACCGGAATGAACTTGAAAAATTTATTTGGTTTAAGTTTATTAGGAGCAATTGGATTTACAATGTCATTGTTCATAACATCATTGGCATTCACTCATGAAGACTTCAAAACTCAGGCAAAAATAGGAATTTTTGTTGCTTCTTTGATTGCCGGAATTTCAGGGTATTGGGTACTTAACCACTCATTGAAAAAATAAATCACATTTCAAAAAAACTCTTTTCAGAAGAAAAAATAAAATTATAAAAATTTGTTATGCACGCATAATAAATTAGTTATATCTTTGTAAGACATTTTTAATAAAATAAATGAAAACGAGGGATTTAACTATTGATCAGTACTTGCGTTCTACTTGGTTAGCTATACAAAAAATGTACAACGAAGAAGCTTCTAAATTTGGTTCTACCATGGTTTTTGGATTTACTTTATTGTCCATTGACCCTAAAAACGGAACGCCCAGTACAGCTTTAGGTCCTAAAATGGGAGTGGAATCAACCAGTTTATCAAGAACCTTAAAAAACTTAGAAGAAAGAGGGTTAATTGTACGAAAACCTAATCCCGAAGATGGACGTAGTGTTTTAATTGTTTTGACAGAAGATGGTTTGACAATGCGAAACGTTTCCAAAGAAGTAGTTTTAAGATTTTATGAAGCTATCAATGAAAATATTTCACAGGAAGAATTAACTACATTTTTCAATGTTTTGCAGAAAATCAATCTTATAGCGGTTGACCGAAAAATCTTTCAAAAAAAGAAAGAATTACAATAGATTCTAATCGTAAAAAAAAATAAAAAATATTAATTAATAAAAAATGAATAGGCACATACGCAAAGTAACAGTTTTAGGTTCTGGAGTCATGGGCTCGGGAATTGCCTGTCATTTAGCCGGTAACGGGCTTCAAGTTCTTTTACTTGATATGCCAACCGAAGGAAAAGATCGTAATGAAGTCGCAAGAACTCATTTGAACAATGCACTTAAATCTAATCCTTCACCGATTTATGACAAAGCCTTTGCTTCGAGAATTACCCTTGGGAATTTCGAAGATGATTTGGGGAAAATAAAAGAAAGTGATTGGGTTATTGAAGTAATCATCGAAAGACTTGATATTAAAAAATCAATGTTTGAAAAAGTGGATAAATTTCGCAAAGAAGGAACTTTGATAACTTCTAATACTTCCGGAATTCCGATTCATTTAATGGCAGAAGGTCGTTCAGAAGATTTTCAAAAACATTTTTGTGGAACACATTTCTTCAATCCACCGAGATATTTGAAATTGTTTGAAATTATTCCGGGACCAAAAACCGATAAATCTGTCATTGACTTTTTTACGGTTTATGCTGATAAATTCTTAGGGAAAACACCGGTTCTTTGTAAGGACACACCTGGATTTATAGGGAATAGAGTTGGTGTTTATTCCATGGCAAAAGTGATGGAATTAGCACAAGAAATTGGTCTGACAATCGAAGAAACTGATACCTTAACCGGTTCAATTTTGGGTCGCCCGAAAACCGGAACTTTTAAATTGGCAGATTTAGTTGGTTTGGATACGGCTTTCAGTGTAACCAAAGGTTTACAGCAAAACTGTTTGGATGATAAATTTATTCAGGATTTGAAAGAATCCAAAGCATTGAATTTCCTTCTGGAAAATAAATTTTTTGGTGATAAAACCCGAAAAGGTTTCTATTATAAAGAATTTGACAAAACCAGTGGCGAAACCAAACGATTTGCTTTGGATTTGGAGAAATTGGAATATCGCCCGTTGGAACGAGCTAAAGTAGGAGCGGTAGAAATGGCAAAACAAGCCGGAAGTACCCGTAATAAATTAAGCGGTTTACTACAAGATAAAGGGAAAGCCGGAGATTTGATTCGCAAGCATTTTGCTTCATTATTTGCTTATGTTGCTGATAAAATACCTGAAATTTCAGACGTATTATATAGTATAGATGATGCAATGAAAACCGGTTATGCTTGGAAATACGGACCATTTGAAACATGGGATTTAATTGGATTGAAAAAAGGAATTGAATTAATTGAATCCGAAGGTTATCAAATAACTGATTGGCTAAAAGAATTAATTGCATCAGGAAAAGATAGTTTTTATCAAGTTCGGGAAGGAAAAAAATATTTCTATAATATTGATTCCAAAGAATACGAATTGATTCCGGGACAAGATGCATTCATTATTTTAGATAATATTCGAAAAACTAATGAAATCTGGTCGAATAGCGAAGCAAGTATCCAAGATTTAGGCGATGGAATTTTGAATTTGGAATTCCGTTCCAAAATGAATTCTATCGGGGGAGGTGTCATTGCCGGAATTCAAAAAGCAATTGATTTAGCTGAAAAAGAATATCGTGGATTAATAATTGGAAATCAGGCCGATAATTTTTCGGTTGGTGCCAATTTGGCAATGATTATGATGATGGCCGCCGAACAAGATTGGTGGGAATTAAATCGTGCAATCAAAACTTTTCAAGATACCATGATGCGGGTTCGTTATTCAGCAATTCCGGTTGTGGTTGCTCCTCATGGAATGGCTTTAGGTGGTGGATGT
>JAQVDG010000284.1 GCA_028698395.1 Weeksellaceae bacterium | reverse complement strand
ATCCGTCCGGTTAGGATAGGCAAATAATTCATGAGGTCATATCCAGCGCGTTTATGAAATTCTTCACAGAATTTAGGAGTCCAATTTTGCAGCCCTACTTCCCAACTGTCTATTTCTAAAAATATTTTCCCATTTTTCGCGTGTGGCAACATTGTGGGGATTAATTGTTTCATCATAGCTGCAAAATGCATATCCATTGCATCTTTGCTGTATTTATCGATTTCCAGCCCTTCTGCTCCATTTGGTGCTGCTCTATTTATGGTTCCTTTAGTGGTGTATCCCAAACGAAGAATTGTCCAGTTTCCTGTCGGAACATTCCAAACAAAATTACCTTCTGAATCAATTTGACTAGTTAAATTAATAATAGCAGAAGGATCAATTACTGAACTTTGAGGCACTTCGTATAATGATAAAACATCTGTTTTTCCCAATACAAAATTGGCTTTAACTTTCCAACCAGGAAGATGTTCTGCTTCTGAAAACCGAAACATAGAGAAGTTTTGACTTTGTGTAGTTGCTAACCTTAAATATCTCATTTCTTGCCTTTTAAGCTCTATTAATCTGAAAGAAAATTTGTCTGCATTATCTGCATATTCGTTTTTTTGATCCAAGATGGTTATCTTATCGAAATGAATTCCATCCAGAGAAGCTTCTAGTTTTATTTCCTCTATATGATCAGTTGATTTCATGAAGAATGAAAGTGAGGTCATCTTATATGGTTTTTTAAATTCAAATTGCAGATAAATTTCCCTACCATTTTCATTACCTATAACGGTTATACCTTCAGGATCATTTTCTAACTGTTCTATGTTGATTTCGTTCCCATTCGAGGTAGCTTTTGCTAATAAATTTTTTAATGGCAATTCGCCGTTTAATGAAGGAAATGCCAAAATACAAACGTCCTGGTAAAAATTCTTTCTGTGATAAGGCATAGGTAATTGAATTTTTAGAGAGGATCCACCGTTTATGAATGTTTCGCTCCAGGTAATTTCTAACATTGAATATTCGGGAGTAACCCATGGACCACCACTAGATGACCAACCTGGACAATTATGCATTCCAAATGATAAATTTAATCGTTGACATTCACTAATGGCATGTTTTTTTAGTTCCCAATACTGTGGAGAGGCATATTCTATAGGACCTTTAATCATTCCTGTTCCAGCGTCAAAGTTTAGAACCCCTCCTATTCCTACGTCCTTTATTGCTTCAAGATCACTTGTGATGCCCTTTTGTTACATTGCCATTCATCCAAAACCAAAAAGTATACGGGCGGCTAGAATCAGGGGGTATGCAAAATTCTTTTTCAAGTTCTGAACATAAAGAAGAGGGAGTACCGCAAATATGAAAGACTCCTTTTGGAGTAATTATCGTAGCTAAACTTGATGCTCCAATAAACTTTATAAAATTACGTCTTTTCATCTGTTTAAAATTTTTAATTTATGTGTTCCATTTAAAAAGTCGATAATGTTAATAGTTCTTTTTCAAATCATGATACGTTGATAAAATATACCACTATTAACCGACAAAAATCAAAATTTGACGAATTAATTTTTTTAAATTGTTGAATAATAGTTTATTATAAACCTAATTTTTCATTTTTCAAAAACCTACCCCTCTTAAAATAATGACAGTTGCAGGTTTGTTGAGCTTTTGTTTCTGTTCTTTTTTCGTTTTGCGTATGCCCGTCTACCTTCAGTTACAACCCAATTCAAATCTAAATGACTGATCAGGTGTATCCGTATTAATGCCGCAATAGTGGAGAACCTTTTTTACTTTCGGATAAAACTCGTATGACGTTCATCAGCAAATATGCTATCAGTGTACACCAAATCTGCGTTTTTATACCGTTTTCCGTCTCCGAATAGAAAAAATGCAGTTGAAAATTCTGTTTCAGCTTCCTAAACGTAAGTTCTATCGTCCAACGATATTTGTATATCAAAGCTACTTCTTCCGCCGTTATTTCCCAATTGTTGGTTATGAACCTGTAGGTTCTGCCCCGTTCATCCTTATAGTGCACCAAACGCAAACAAAGTGTCTTCAACTCTTTACCTTCTTTGTAATTCAGGTGTATGTGCTCTACCCTGTAAACGCCGAATTCTTCTTTTGAAAGCGTCTTTTCATACAAAACTTCCTGTACCTGTATTTTCGCATTGCCCTTCAAACGACAAACAAAATTTACTCCCTCTTCACTCCATTCGGCAAATTGGCGGTAATAATTGTACGCCTTGTCAAAAACCAACATGCTGGGTTTCTTTTTCCGTTGCTAACTCTTTTTGCATTCTTAACAGGGTATTGGCCGAACAAACATTAAATCCTTTCACCTGGCTTAACTCTCTTCTCAGGTGTTCGGTGATGTCCTCCGCACATTCTCCGCCGTAAAGCGTCAGTAAAAAATACGAACGAAAAAGATCACTATACGTGTATTGCGCTTTAACATCGCGATTACCAAGCATTTGATCGATTGTTTTGTAAACCGAGGCGTTCCTGATAAGTGAATCTGCAAAATTTATTCCGCCAAATGAATTGATTTTTGAAGTAGAATAGCTAACTTTGAACATGGGGTTGAATTTTTCACCTAAATAAGTGAAAATTTTTTTATCGGGCAAGCCCTGAAACTCTTTTTTTACGGGGCTCCCCGATTTTTTAACATTCTTTGATGCGGATTTGAGGATACACTCAAATGCATCTGCTCTCTTGTTCTGAGTTTAGTTTCAAGAATTATCCCGGCAATGCTTTTTCCGCTTATACTTTGTTCCAGCTTCAAGGATTTCAACAGATTGAGATTTTGTTTACAAGCATATTGGATGCCACGGTCAGGATAGAATAACATTCCATCTGCAAAAGGTCTGTTCATGTCAGCCATCCTAATGGCCGGGATTACGCTATGGGATGCATTCATATTATCACTTATGGACCATCCGATCAGTTTTCGATCAAAAAGGTCCAACACACAACTCAGATAAAGAAATCCTTTACTACGCGGAATATAGGTCAGATTAGAGATACAGGCTTTCACAGGCTCATTTTGACTCAACATACCACACACCTAAAGGCAGTGGTATGTTGAGTTAAAAATATTACGTTGCTTATTAGTTTTAATTGATTTTCTTTACTTGATGTTTACTAAACTTAAAATTACCACTTTTTAAAGGGACTCAATTATTATTTATATTCTTCATTTTGTTCAATACTTGGATCATTTTCTATTACCGTAGAAGGAATAGGAAGAAGTATCTTTATTTCTTGAAAGGCACTTTCTGGAAAATCTTCGCGACGTTTTTTTTCGTTTTCTCCGTGAATTCTCATTACCTCCTTTGCTTTACCCGTTCTTACTAAAACATCCCAACGATCATTTTCGCAATGAAATTCGACTCTTCTCTCATGAATAACGTCATCCAAGGTAACGGCTGAAAGATCTTTTAATCCTGCTCGTCTGCGTACTTCATTAACGAGAGGAAGAGGATCTCCTCCACCTACTCTTAAATAACATTCAGCCAGCATAAGTAAAACATGAGGATATCGATAAACATTAAAATTAGCCCCAGTATTAAATCTTTGGGTATGTTTGGGATCATCAAATTTATGTGTAAATGGGACTATTGAATCATGATACACACCTAAAGAAGGATAATTTTTGTAGACGAAAGAAGTATCTATCATACTCATTCTTTTATCTCCTATTTCAAATGAGTTAATTAAATCTTCAGTGGGGATATTAATACCATAATTTTCTGCATTTTGAAAAGGTAAATAATCTTTTCCTATATTATAGGGGTAAAAATTATACATAAATTGGCTTGACAATCCATATGTACCAGCTAAATATTGAACAGAAAAAATAATTTCTTCATTATTTTCGTTATTAATATCGAATACTGATGAATAATCATTTAATATAGAATATTGATGACTATTAATAATGTCTTCTAATTCATTTGCTGCTTCAGC
>JAQVDG010000283.1 GCA_028698395.1 Weeksellaceae bacterium | reverse complement strand
CCATGCTTACTATCAAAGTAAAAATTGAAATAATTTTTTTCATTTTATTTTTTTTGTGTGTTATGAATGGGCTAAATTAGCAAAAATTTAATTTTATGGTATGAAAAATTTAAAATTAACACACATTTTCATTTTAATTTTCACTTTTTCCGGTTTGCTGATTAGTTGTGGAACGGAGGAAGATTCTGCGGATGAGGTACTTGAGTTGAGTTTGAGCGCAAATTCAGTTTCAGTTGGTTCATCTGTTCAATTTAAGGTAACTTCGAGTATTTCAGGTGATGTAAGTTCACAATCGGAATTTTTTGTAAATGGTGAAACCATTACAGGAAGTTCATTTGTTCCTGTTGAACCTCATGATGTTAACGAAGTTTATGCAACTTATAATGGTAAAACAACAAGTACCAAAACTTTTGCTTCAACTGCTGTTATTCCTTCGGAATACACACAAAAATTGTTGGTAGAAGATTATACCGGAACTTGGTGTGGCTATTGTCCGCGAATGATTACGATTATAAAGTATCTTACTGATTACAGTCCGAATGTCATTCCTGTTGCTATTCATACACCCGGAAATCCTATTGACCCATGGTTATATGAACATGCAGCTCAAATGATGAGTTCATCTTATTATAATACAGGAGGAGCTCCTGCCGGGCAATTTAATCGGATTAATAAAATTGACCAAGATCAAAATGCAAATCCTTGTCCAAACAATCGGGAATTTTTCCACAATCAGGTGGATTTACTTTTGAATCAAAGCGCACCATTGGGATTATCCATCAATTCTTCTTTAAACGGAAACAATTTAACGATGGATGTTAAAGTTGGATTTGCTTCCGCCAATATTACGAATCCTAAATTAGTGGTTTATTTGATTGAAGATGGGCTGGCTCATAATCAGGCAAATTATTTCAGTGGTTCAACGATTGTAAATTGCGATCCGGCTTATGATTATGCCGGTATGCCGAATCCTGTTCAAAATTTCCCACAAGAACATGTATTATTAAAGGCTTATACAGATATTTATGGAGATACAATTCCTCAGGAAGCTGTATCAGAAGGTTCTGTTTGGTCTTGGGAGAGAACTTATTCGCTTCCATCCAACGTAACAAATACCCAAAATCTTCATATTGTTGCGTTTGTCTTAGGAAATGGTAATTCTATTCCGACAAGAGGAGCACTCAATGTACAAAGCGCACCTATAAATTCTTTTCAGAATTTTGATTAAGAACGATTACAAAGAAATAAATTTTAAAAAGCGGTTGAGATTCAGCCGCTTTTTTTATGAAATAATACGATATTTAAATAATTCAATATTTATGAATAGGTAAAAAAACCATTCAAAAAAAGTTATTTTATATGATTGAATTTTGTATATTTGAAATCTTAAAATATTGAATAATACCAAATTATTATTCGTAATGGGGGGTGTTCTGCGTTAATTGTCTTTCTGCCATAGGGTTTTATTTAGCTTCCGCAAATAATATCCGTTTGAATTTCATTCAACCTTTACTGAACCCCCTTTTTTTTCAATAATTTCCATATTCTCTGCTTAAACTTTTTATATTTGTGAGGTTTTTTTGATTAATTATCCAAAATATAAATATGGAAATACTACTGAATTGGCTAATTGCCATTATTATTTACAATCTGATTTACGGTGCATCAACTTGGCAATTGTACAAAATAGCCGGACGCAAACCTTTGGAAGCTTTTATCCCATTTTATAACTTTTGGATAGGATTGGAGTTAATACAACGTCCTAAATGGTGGATAATTTTATTTTTTACTCCCATTATTGCTCCTATTATGTGGGTGGTTTTTTGGGTGGACTTTGCCCGTTGTTTTGGACGAAGAACTTGGACAGATGCCATTTTAATGATTGTAAGCATTGGCTTGTATTCTTTTTATTTAAATTATATAGTAAAACCTGATTATGAAGGACCGGAAGAGCGAAAAAGCACATTTATAGCCGCATTGGTTTTTGCAGTTGTTTTAGCAACTTTAGTGCATACTTGGTTCATTCAGCCGATGGTTGTCCCAACCGGATCTATGGAAAATACGATAAGAATTGGCGATGCACTTTTTGTTGAAAAATTGAGTTATGGTGTTCGTGTTCCTATTACACCCATTGGAATTCCATTTTCGGAATTCATTAACCGAAATTTATTTGTTGACCAGGCAAGATTACCTTATATGCGAATTCCGGGATGGAGAGATTTAAAAGCAAACGATATCGTTGTTTTTAATTACCCTACCGATTCAGCATTTACCGCAATTGACCGAAAAGATGCCTATGTAAAACGATTGGTTGGAATGCCGGGAGATTCACTTGAATTTGATGAAAGCATATTGAAAATAAACGGAAAGGAATTCATTCCTAAAAAAGATTCTTGGGTACAACATGCTTATTTGATAACTACAAAAATCCCATTTAGCTCACAGGTTCTATATGATGATTTTTCACTTTTGAATGGTAAAGATTATAAAATTGAAGCACAAGGAAATAATCAATATACGTATCTGTTTCGTGCTTTGACTTCATCCATGGTAGAACAAATGAGAAAAAACCCAAATGTTCTTGTGGTAGAGCAGAAAATTAGCCCTAAAGGAATAAAAGATGAGCATTTTTATGCTGGCGGTCGAGTGGATAGTACTTATACTATTTTCCCATTGGATAAAAATTGGAATCAAGATAATTTCGGACCACTTTATATTCCTAAAAAAGGAGATAAAGTAAAAATTAATGAAAATTCCATTACACAATATTATAATATTATTAAAATTTATGAAAAGAATGATTTAAAAATTGAAAATGGTAAAATATTCATAAATGGAAAAGAAGCTAATGAATATGAAATTCAGCAAGATTACTTTTTTATGAGTGGTGACAATCGAAATGAATCATTGGATTCTCGATTTTTTGGATACGTTCCGGAAGACCACATCATCGGTCGTCCAATTTGGGTTTGGGCAAATTTTAACGGAATGTTTGAGCCGGCTCCTAAAAAATTCATTTGGGAAAGATGGATGACTTCGATAAACAATGACAATCCGGATAAAACGTCTTATCGTTATTACGCGCTGATTGCTTTAATTGCCTTCTTTGCATGGGATTATATTAGAGCAAAAAAGAAAAAAACCGATAAAAAATGATTTTTCCTGTATTTTATTTTGGTCCGCTTTCTTATTTTGGAAAATTAATTGCCACAGAAAACTTTTCATTTGAAATACACGAAAACTTCCCGAAACAAACGTATCGAAACCGCTGCCATATTCAAGCTGCAAACGGAAAATTACGATTGGTAATTCCTATTGCACACGATGGTTCGAGAAAGATAAAAGACATTCGGATTTCTACTGATTGCAATTGGCAAAAAGAGCATTTTAAATCCTTAGTTTCAGCTTATAAAAGTTCGCCTTATTTTGAATTTTATGAAGAAGAATTGGCTGCTGTTTACGAGAAAAAAGAAAAATTTCTAATAGACTTTAATTTAAATACCCTTGCTTTCATCCAATCTAAATTGAAGTTTGAACTAAATTTTAATCTGACCGAAAATTACCAAGAAATTGAAGAAGAAAATGATTTTAGAAATTATTTTAATTCCAAAATAGAACCAGAAAAGAATAACTTTCCAAGTTATATGCAGGTTTTTGATGAACGATTTGATTTTATGCCCGATTTGAGCATTTTGGATATATTATGTAACGAAGGACCTAAATCAACTACTTATTTACGAAATTTAAAATAAGATTAAAATAAGATAATTATGAGAAAATTTTTAATGAGTTTAAGTATAGCTTTTATGCTTACTTCTACTGTTTTTGCACAAGAAAATATATTGACTGAAACTCAACCGGCATGGTACAACAATAGTTTTGAGGATGATGGAATTTATGGTGTGAATACAGAAAAAGCTTGGCAGTTTTTGAAAGAACACAACCGAAAACCTGTAGAATTAATTGTAGGTGT
>JAQVDG010000282.1 GCA_028698395.1 Weeksellaceae bacterium | reverse complement strand
CGATTTTTTGTTATTTAGATTTTGGCATATAATAGTCTTTCAATCAAAGGTCGAAATATTTTTCAATAAAGAACAATGCTTCGTTTAAAGATGCAATTGTGGTATTTTCATTCTTTTCGTAACCTTTTTCAATCGGAGTCACTACAAGAAGTTTTTCAGAACTTACGTCTTCAAGCGAGATATAATTCCCTTTACTGAGTTTGGGTGATAAAGAAGCTTTGCATTTCAAAGCAAGAGTTCGAGTTAAGATTTACCACGCAAATTTAAAAAACAAATTGTAAATTACATGGTAACAACTCTAAATTTGTTGATTCTATCAATTAAATTTGTTTTTATTATCAAACAGTATTGGCCAAATTCATGAATTTGTATTCCATTACTTTACCACCACTTCATCAACAAATCCCCACGAACCACCACCAGCAGATGGATGCCAATCAAAGAGTTTTAATGTGCCATACTAAGTTTTGTTTCTCCAATAACCCTTTTCAAGATAACAATATATCCTTTTGGAGAAAATTTGGTTGCCTTAACACGAATTGACAAATATTTCGTATTTTTGCAATAATAATTATAGAACACAGAAAAAAGTTATGCAAACCTTGTCTCCCAAAGTCGAAATCGAAAATACATTTTCAAGAATAAGAACAATTTCTTTTAAAGAAAAGAAAAGTCCTCTTTTGTATGAAGAAAAAGTTAATGCTTTTTTAGATGTAATTAGTGAATTGAAAATTATATTAGTTGATAAAACTAAAACTATCAATAATATTAACGAACGGATTGAAAAAATAACTTGGTTTCGTGATCTTGACGATGAATGTTTAATGTTGATTAATGATTTAATTTCTTCTGCGAAAGATTTGCGATCTTCCCTTATTCGCCAGTATGTTTCAATGATATTACTCAGGAAAAAGGGTATTGCAAAAAATGAAATAAGAGATTTTAAAAATGCCATTGACGATTTAAAAGAAACTTATGAGGATCTTGAATCGGTGTTCTTTTACCTCCCTAAAATTAAAGATTTTACCGAAACCACAAAACAACTATCACTCGTTTGATGAAAGTATTTTGCATAGAAGATTTTAAGATTGAGTTTGAGAAACTAATTTCTAAGAAATCTTATAGTTCTTTGACTCAAGATATTATTGATTATTTCTTTGGTAAACCATTTAATGAATTATGTTCGGGTACGAGGTTAAACAATAGCGATGATACCCCATTTATAAAAAAGAGGTTGAATGGCTGAGGTGGATTTCGGGTTTATTTCCTTTTGATAATGAAAAACGAAAACTTGTATTTAATGTTTGTCCATGCTAAAACAGGTTCTTTGGGAGCTGACAATATAAGTGATGAATCAAAAGCATATATTTATAAAAAGTTGCTTAGTTGCATTAAAAATAATGATTTGTACAGCGTTAAAATAAATGAGGGTAACAACAAACTAATTTTTATTAAAGAATAATTCAGATTGGAGGTTTTTATTTTACTTCACCACCACTTCATCAACAAACACCCACGAACCACCACCAGCAGATGGATGCCAATCGAAAAGTTTTAATGTGCCTTTTACTTCAAACTTTACATAGCGGAATTTGTTTCCTGAGGTTTTAAAACTAAAAGTACGGTTTACTGTTTCAGTTTCTTTTCTCTGATCACCACTTACAATTTGCTTTTCTATGAGTTTGTAGTTTGTCCCATTTTCAGAAACATAGCAGCTAACTGATGCAGGGTGCAAAATCCAGCTTTTTGGATCGTATAAAGTGGAAATTTCTATTGTTTCTGCTTCGTAAACTTTTTCCAAATCAAGAACGAGTTCAAAATCTTGTGCTTCCCAACCAAGCCAGTGAACTTTATAATCATTAGCACCTCGAACACCATTTGTTAAAACAGATAAATCGCCGCTGCTGTATTTTTCGGATGGTAAAGGACTGGCAGTGATTTTCTTTCGAAATGCCAAGTTTCCTTTTACCTGCACATTTATAAACCTTTTCGACGATTGATAATACTCTTCAACTGTTAGTCCCGATTCGTTTACATATTTACATCCAGCCTGATTAGCTGTGGTATAAAAATCTTCGAGCATCTTTGTCATTTCAGGTTTTGGGATAAACTCTCCGTTTTTCTCGGTGTACCATCCTCGTGGCCCAAACATATCGGCTTTACCAATTTCCATAATTGCATACCAAAGCTGCATGCGGGCCGTGCGAACATGTATGAGAGCTGCTGAATCGTTTTTTACAGCTTCTTCTGCTTTATCAAAATATGAATTGTAGTTTTTTATGTTTTCTGCCGAAAGAAATGTTTTTTGATAATTTGTTGCTGGGCCATAAATGTCGAGCCATTCTCCAGTTTTTACAACTTCATCCTGCATGCCATAAATATATTTTCTAATCCATTCTCCCGCAGCACCATAATAACCATCGGTAAATTCCAAGATTATTGCTTCGACATCTGAATCGGGATTCCATAGTAGTTTTGCGAGGATATAAGATTTTAATTCCGAAAATTCATGTCCTGTTGCAGTATTTGTTTGCTGGAAATGCTCCTTTACATTATTTTTAACAAAGAGCTGAATGTTTGGCTGCAAGGTTTGTAAGTTTGGAAAAGGACAATAACTGTGTGCAAAGTCAACGGTGTAATCCCAAAGGTAAATGTGATTGCAGATTTTTCCCCAATCTTCGATATCTTTTAAGAAGGATTCACTAGACGGATCGATTGCTATTGGCTGAGAACGATTTAGTTCAATTGTACAAAGCATAACCTGAACATTGCTAAGTGGTTTGGTTACTTTAGGTGCTGTACGACTGTACTGATAAGCTAGAGTAGAAATTATTTTATCTGGAAATTCTTTTGCAACATCGTTTACAAATCTGATTATGGGACCAGCAGCACTGCCTTCTTCTTCAATTATTTTTTTGCATTTATCACATTGGCAATACGAGAAATTATCATCCTGGCTTACCGACCAAACCATTTTGTCGGGTTGCAAAAGCATTTCTTTACCCAATTTCTCAATTGTAAGTTTTAAAACTTCTGGATTAGACAGACATAACTGGTCAATGATACGTTTTCCATTCATTTGTGCAAAATATTCTGGGTGTTCCTCATAGTATTCTTGCCATGGGATCAATTTGTGAAAAGTGTGCACGTAATAATTCTCAGCAAACATATCCTCATGCTGGTTTAATCTGTGAAAATCTTTATAATTTTCATTCTCTGAAAAACTACCATGAACATTTCGGTATGTGTTTGGTGTTGTGCCAGTTATGTTTATTTCTGGTAAAATAATTTCTTTTGCTTTTGGAATTAGAACATAATCCGGACTAAAATACCTTACCCCAAGATACTTTTCAAGAATTTCCGAAATTGCATAAATGCAGCCACGGTCGCTACCTCCTTTAATAATTATGTTTTGTCCCGAAGTTGTAATTTTAAAACAATCTTCTCCTTCGATTTCATCTGATTTGGATATGCTAATGAATTTTCCTTCACTTGGATTATCGCTTTTAATTACAGGAATCTGGCAACCCGAAATTTTATCGAGGTGATAATTCAGAAACTCGGCAGCACGAATTTCTTCTTTTGAAGGATTTTCAGGAATTACGATTTTATAATCTGTTTTTCCATTAGAAACGATTCTGATTTCCTTTTTGTTGGAGCATGAAGAAATAGTCGCCAAAAATAGCGCGAGGAATAATTTTGTTTTCATATTTAAGTTTTTTTCTTGCACAAATGTAGGTCAAATTCACGAATTTGACCTACTGTTATTCATGAATTTGACCTGCATTTAGAAAATGAAAACAAAAAAAATCTCTGACATTTTTTCAAAATCTTCCTGATTTTACACAGATAATCGATTTATTTTCGATTATCTGTGCAAAATTAGTTATATTTGCAGTGTAAAAGTAATTTTTTTATGAATCAATTAAATAATTTTGGAATAATTCCTTTCACCAGAGGAGCTTTAACTCAA
>JAQVDG010000281.1 GCA_028698395.1 Weeksellaceae bacterium | reverse complement strand
TAATTCTTTCAGAGTTTGCAGAAAGTTTCGGTTTTAATATAAATAAGATTTTTGTACTACCTAAAGGCAAAGGAAACAGTAGCCAACAAATGGGTAGTTATGGACGGACAGAAGTTCGTAAATGTGTTTACTTATGGCAAAAAAGATAAAAACAAATAGTTTAATTAAATCAGCAGACGATTTAGTTACGTCTCGTGAGAGAACAAGAGCGGGATTTATTGCAATGGCATTAGAGAAAAACTACATCGCAGTTCCTTACATTGAAGAAGCAAAAGCACTTAAAGCACTTGCTAATAAAATCAAAAAACCTAAAGATTTGTTATTGGTTGATGATTTAAGAGTTGGACTTCTCACAGCTTCCGGACTATCAGATAAATCGTTGAATTATTTAACAGAAGAAGATAGAACACTTGCCATAATAGGACTCATTGAAGAATTTTTGGAACCAGCAGGAATTAACTTTATTGATGAACTTGTTTACAGATATCTTTTAACTAAAGGTGACGCATTAGGGGGTAAAGCCCGAAACCTTGCAGGTTCGCTTGGTGAAAGAAAATTTTTGCGTTCATTATTATCGGTATTCAATATTTCTGGAATTGATTACCAATGGAAAGATAACGATTCAAATACTTGGATTGAAAAGCCAATAGACGATACGGGAATTGAGAAGCGTATTAAAGCAATCTGTTGGAAAAGAGGTAAGTCAGAACGATTGTTAGTAATGAATATTAATGTTCCACTTGTAAGCAAAAATGTTGACTTGTCAATATTAAACGGAACAGCAGATGATTTGAAAACAGGTAGAACTTCTATAATTCACGACCACACGAAATATATTGCATTAGGCGAGCTTAAAGGAGGCATTGACCCTGCAGGTGCGGACGAACATTGGAAAACAGCTAATTCGGCATTGAATAGAATTCGAACGAGTTTTTCAAAAGAAAAACTTACTCCCCAAACATTTTTCATTGGTGCTGCAATCGAAAACAGTATGGCATCAGAAATATTTAAACAACTTCAAACTGGATCAATGACAAATGCCGCCAATTTAACCAATGACGAACAATTGACAGAAATTTGTAATTGGGTAGTACATTTATAACAATAATTAAGAATGGATAATAACGCTGCACATAATATGTTGAATCTAACCTTAAAAAGTGGTTGGGTGGTAAAAGAAAAACCAGAGAGAGACCCTAATCAAAGTGGTTCAAATTTTTCTGTTGGCTACATTGTTGAAAAAGATGGCGAAACTTGTTTTATGAAAGCATTCGATTTCGCAGGCTTTTTATCTGTTGCTGTCCCTAAAAATGAAGAAGGAGAAATAGATGCAGTAGACGTAATGAATGATATGACAAATGCATTCATTTATGAAAGAGATTTATCAAAGCATTGCCGAGATAAACACGTTACAAAAGTTTCTTTTGTGAGAGAATCAGGACAAGAATACGTTCAAGGTAGTTCCTCTTACCTAATTGTTCCTTATTTGATTTTTGATTTAGCTGAAGGGGATATTCGAAAAACATTACATTTTAGTTCAGAATTGGATTATGCTTGGCGATTCAAGTCGCTTCACGATATAGCCGTGGGCTTAAAACAATTACATACTATAGAAGTTTCGCATCAAGACTTGAAACCATCAAATATTTTAGTGTTTGATGCGGAAAGTAAATTAGGTGATTTAGGTCGTTCAATTTGTAAAGATATGGACGGTCCATACAGTAAACGTGCGTTTACAGGTGATTTTACTTATGCTCCGCCTGAAATTTGGTACAGATACTTTGAAAAAGATTGGAATAAAAGAGTGTTTGCAACTGATTGTTATATGCTTGGCAGCTTAGTAGTTTTCTATTTTACAGGTATTAGTATGTCGGCACTATTACGCAAACATATCCCTGACAACTTTGCGTGGGATAGATGGAGAGGTGATTTTAGTGAGATTGTTCCTTACTTAGAAAATGGTTTCGCAAATGCACTGATAGAATTCGAGAACAACATTTCCCGTTCAGACCTTAGAACAGAATTGAAGCAGTTGGTTGAATACCTATGTAATCCATTTCCAGAAAAAAGAGGGCATCCAAAAAATGTAGCGATGAGGGGAAGTAGTTACAGTATGGAAAGATTCGTAACCATTCTTGATGTGTTGAGAAGAAAAGCAGAATTAAGAGTTAAAGAATTTTAGGCATTGGCAAACTTATTTGAACATAAAGACAGGCGTGTAATTCCAAATTGGAGAAGTTTTGGAAAAACTACAACATTAGGTGAGTTGAACTCATTCCAAATAGAAAACTCATTCTCTCAACAGGAAACAAGTATAGATGAATATGTTCTTGACTGGAAACTAAATAAAACCGTTATCCACGCAGCAGATTTACTAAGTGCGGCTATTGTGAATAATAAGAGGGAGAACAAATCAGTAATCGAAGCAGCTCACTTTGTTCTTGAAAATATTGATAATGCAACATTATCGCAAAAATCACTTGCAAGTGCAATACTATATAAAACAGAAGAAAAAGACGTTTCAAAAAGATTCAATGAAGTAACCCTTGATAAATTGCCAACTATTATTAACCCCGATCCATTTAGGGTGAAAATCCGAGAAACAAAAAATCTTTTACGACAATTTCCGGGGAACGCAATACTGTATGTTGAATTATCGAGATATTATTCAATTCTTGGTCAAGAAAATAATTCAATACGTGCAATGAAAGGAGCCTTACAGTTAGCTCCAAATAATAGATTTGTTCTTCGTTGTGCTACTCGACTCTTTGCCCACTTCGATGCAGAGGATAACGATTACTTAGAATATATCCATAGTTTTCTTAGAAAAAGCCCAATGACTTTAATTGACCCTTGGCTTGCTTCAGCGGAAATTTCAATTTCAACTATTAGAAACAGAACTTCAAAATTTATCAAGTCAGGAATTGAGTTAGTTAACTCAAAAAACATATCCCCCTTTAATTTTACTGAATTAGCGAGCAGTATCGGGACTGTTGAGCTTTTGTATGGAGGTGCAAAAAAGAGTAGAGAATTTTTCAATAAGGCATTGATTAGCCCAAATGATAATTCATTAGCTCAAATTGAATGGGCATCTACAAAAGATAATGCGTTGGATATTAATCCTTCTTTATTTGGTGTAAAAATGAATTTTGAAGCTTTAGCTTTAGACAATTTCCAAAACAAAGATTATGAAGCTGCATTGGATAATGCTGCTAAATGGTTTATTGATATGCCATTCTCCAAAAGACCAATAATGTTTGGTTCAAACTTGGCTAGCACGATTTTAAAAGACCAACAAAAATCTATTTCATTTTTAAATGCTGGGTTAGTAAGTCATCCTAACGACCCTCAATTGATAAACAATTTAGCTTACGCACTAGCATTAGACAACAAACCAAAAGAAGCATTCGAGCAGTTAAGCAAAGTTAGAAATGAATTCGATTATGATGATATAACTCAAATCTGTTTGACGGCAACAAAAGGGCTATCGTATTTCCGAAGTGGTTTTGCTGACATTGGTAGGAAGCTTTATTTAGGTGCAATAGAACAGACAAATCAAATAAAAAATAAAGAACTTAATTGGATAGCAATATTGAACTATGCTAGAGAAGAAATTCTATTGAAATCAGAGTACGTTGAAACTATAATGGACGCAGTTTCAAAAATACCTAATGACACGAAAGATTATGAAATATCGGTTTTGAAAAATGATGTTATAGAATTACACAATAAATTAAAAGCAAACAAATAACAATGCCAACTCTTCACAGTCATACACATTGGCAAGCCCCGCAAGCCGACACAAAAGCATTCGGACAATTTGTTGCAAAAATCAATATTGACAAGGGTTTCGAGACACGGAGGACAAGAACGCCAGGGCATAATCGAGTAGACGGCCCCGCCAGTTTTAGCTGACGGGGTGCGCCTCTCACACCACTGTACGTACGGGTCTCGTATACAGCGGTTCGTTAAGATGTGGGGCAATTTTCTTATAAAGCGAAAGCA
>JAQVDG010000280.1 GCA_028698395.1 Weeksellaceae bacterium | reverse complement strand
CTCGCGTGGATGTTTCAATAGGAGAATTCTGGGCGGGACTCTCTACGCTTATACAACACAATTATGAACATAGACGAACAGTAAAACTTTGTGCATCCATTGCACATACGTGGGGCCGAAAAATTATTGGAGCAGAATCTTTTACAGCCGAGCCTCCCAGCGGAAAATGGCAACAATACCCCTTTGCATTAAAAGCATTGGGAGATAAATATTTTACTGAAGGATTAACAAGAATAATTTTTCATCGTTATGCAATGCAACCACATCCAAATTCCAATGTTGCACCAGGCATGACAATGGCTTATTGGGGAATACACTTCGACCGTACAAATACTTGGTGGGAACAAGGATGTGAATGGATAACTTATCTCTCTCGTTGCCAATATTTGCTTCAGCAAGGCTTATTTGTAGCAGATTTTGCTTACTTTTCTGGTGAAGGTGCACCAGCGCATACCACAGTTTTCCGAGACGAATTGCATCCTGTTCCTCCAGAAGGATATGATTACGATTTGGTCAACAAAGAAGTAATTTTAACTCGAATGAAAATCAAAAACGGACATATTGTTCTTCCAGATGGTATGAGTTATCAAATTTTAGTAACACAAGATTTTGACACAATGTCTCTAGAACTAGTGCAAAAGCTCTATGAACTAGTGAACAAAGGAATGATTTTGGTGGGAACTAAACCAAAAAGAACACCAGGATTAGGAAAACAGTCAGGTGATGATGCAGCCATGTTGTGTTTAGCAGACAAACTATGGGGGCCTATTGATGGAAAATTAATTACAGAACATCGATTGGGAAAAGGTCGTGTGTTTTGGGGAGAATCTATGGACAGTATCCTAAATAAATTAAGTCTCGAAAAAGATTTTGAATGTACCTCTCGATCTGGAGATGCTCCTGTACGGTACATTCATAAGAAAACAGAGAAGGAAGATATCTATTTTGTATGCAACGAGAGACGTCAATACGAAGATATGGTTTGTACATTTCGAATAACTGGGAAACAACCAGAATTTTGGTCTGCCCCTGATGGTAAAAGATTTAAAGCCATTTTTTATGAAAATAAAGAAGGTAGAACGATACTACCTATCCACCTGAAACCTTACGGTTCTCTTTTTGTCATATTTCGTTCTCCTGCCACCATTCATTTCAAAAAGCTTGTATCTCAAGAGAAATGTTTATTCCAAACCGATCCATTTCCAAAAGCACCTCAAATAAAATATGAGGATGTAATAAATAATTTCTCAATTTGTTTATGGGCTAAACCCGAAATAGATATCATGTTAGAAAGTGGATTTGGATACAGAGAATGGACTGAATATTATGCTATTTATCCACCATCAGGGAAAGAATTATATGGAGCTGGGCATGAAACTTGTGGACTAACTATCGGAAGAAATGGCGTTGCGATTTGGCATCGAGAAGAACAATGGCCTGTATTAAAATGGGCATTCCCTGCTAGTATAGAGGGATGGACCCATATTGCTGTTATTTACCAAGAAGGAATTCCTACTGTTTACTTAAACGAAAAATTGATCAAAGGGGAAAATAAACATGAAGGAGCACAAAAAACAATTATACATCCTGGTTTAGGGAAAGCTTTCATTCAAGATGGTGCCTCATACTATAATGGAGATATAAGCAAAGTTCAATTATTTAAAAAAGTGATGAATGAAACAGAAATCAAAGATCTGATAACGAAAACAAAGAAAGAAATTCAAAAAGAAATAACTAAAGAAGCCGAGATAGATGAAGGAGATGTGCCAGCTATACTTTTTATGAAAAACGGTAATTATCAATTAACAGATATGAATGGCCATTCAAAGGCATTTGAGATAACAGAAGTAAATAATCAAATTGAACTTGCGGGAGAATGGATTGTTCGTTTTCCAGATGGTAAAGGAGCTCCCAAAGAAATTAAACTACAGAAATTGATTTCTCTTCATAAACATGATATCGAAGGGGTTAAGTATTTCTCTGGCATGACCACATATATGAAAAAATTTTATATTGAAAAAACAATGTTGAAAAAAAATAAGCGCTTGTTTCTTGATTTAGGTCGAGTCGAAGTTTCAGCAGAGGTCTTTTTAAACGGAAAAGCATTAGGTGTACTCTGGACGCGTCCATATGAGGTAGAAATTACAAACATTGTAAAAGAAGGCGAAAATAATTTATTGATACGTGTGGCTAATCTATGGCCCAACAGACTAATTGGAGATGAACAATTACCATCAGAATATGAGTATGAGCCATTTCAAAATTACTTTGGTGCTTGCATTAAAAAAATGCCAGAATGGTATTTGAATGGTGGCCGTAAACCCCCAGGAAAAAGAATAGCTTTCACTACATGGCAACATTACCAAAAAAATGATCCTTTGCTCGAATCAGGTTTAATTGGGCCAGTAACAATCAAAAGTGCAGTAAAATGGGAAATAAAATAGATATCAAAAATGAAATTTGAATACCCTTTTAAAAGTCTATTTTGGTGACCACTTCAAAAAGTTTAATATTGAAATTTAATATCTTACAAATTATAAAGTCATTAAAATAGATTTTTAGGGATTGAACTCAAATTTAAAAATTGCAAACAAAGATGATCTTAATATATAGCGTTTTAAACTTCTTAAATAAATGATTGAATTTTTAATAAATAAAAATTTTTACAATTATGAAAAATATTATTAATAAATTTGTACTACAGACAATCTTAGCTATATCCCTTTGTAGTCTAACAAGTATCGCTTATTCTCAGCATAAAGCAATAAAAATGGAAAGTGATAATGCTTGCCAAGCTAAATGGATTTGGTATCCTGGAGATTTTGAAATTTGGCTACATACCGAAATCTCCGGTAAAAGACAGGAGCGAGGACAGCCTTATCCTCCGTTTTGGAGAGTTGATTCTCCTTACGGACTTGTTCTTTTTAGAAAAACATATGAGATTGAAAAATCTGAAGCTATTCGAATATTTGCTAACGGTAGGTTTCATGTTAGAATTGATGGAATAATTCAATATGATTTTGACCCTTTGAATTTTGAACTGCCCGAAGGAAAACATTCTTTGGAATTTTTGATTGAAAATTATAACACATTTCCATCGCTTTTAGTAGAGGGAAATTCTGTTTTTACGGATGAAAATTGGTTAGTAACAAACCAAGACAATACTTATTATAAAGCTGCTTCTGGCGACTTTATTGAACCTTTATACCCACCTACCACTTTTAGTCTTGAATATTTACCTATCGCGGCTAAAATTGTTCAAAAAAAAGATCGTAGTTTGCTTTTAGATTTCGAAAAAGAAACTTTTGGAAAGGTAATTATTAAAAACCTAACAGGAAAAGGCAGATTGAAATTATTTTATGGCGAAACCAAACAAGAAGCTTTGGCCTGTACACGAGCAGAAACTTTTGATTACCTTGACATAGACCGAGATTATCCGGTCAATGATACTACGGAATCAAGAGCCTTTAGATACATAAATGCCATTTGGGATGAAACAATCACATTTGATGAGTTGACTGCCTTATATGAATATTTACCACTGAAAAAGAAAGGGAATTTTGTTTGTTCCGATTCCCTTTTAAACAAAATATACGATGTTTCTTTTTATACTTTACAATTGACCACCAGGGAATTTCACTTAGACGGAATAAAACGTGATCGATGGATTTGGAGTGGAGATGCTTATCAAAGTTACTTGATGAATTTTTATAGTTTTTTTGATGAAGATGTAAATAAAAGGACTTTATATGCTTTAAGAGGACACGAACCTGTTAAAACTCATATCAACACAATTCTTGATTATTCTTTCTATTGGATTATCGGAATTTACGATCATTATCTTTATACCGGCGATACAGCTTTTATTAAACAAATATATCCACGAATGAAAACATTAATGGATTTTTGTTTAGATAGAAGAAATGAAAATGGCTTAATGGAGGGGTTGCCAGGAGATTGGGTCTTCATTGATTGGTCAGATATAGATAAAGAAGGGGAGGTTAGTTTTGAGCAAATTTTA
>JAQVDG010000279.1 GCA_028698395.1 Weeksellaceae bacterium | reverse complement strand
CAAATGAAGAAGTTATAAAGAAATATGTTCAAAGTCAAGGCAAAGATCAGCAGTATCAAAAGATACACAAGTCACAGCTTAAATTGTTTTGATACCTCGTACCCTTGGGTCGAGGTAGTTCATTATTTCTAAGTATCTGTTTTCAAGTTCTTTTTTTGTCTTTAAACGTGCTTCAACATCAAGAAATTCTTCGGTAACGTCTTTTACAGTTATTTCTTTTCTGTCAAACCTTGTAACTCCAATGGTAATTTCATCCAATAAGTTATCAAAATTCTCGGCAGGAACTCGAATAGTTAGTGAATTACTTATTTCATACGCATTTTTATACTCATTATCAGAAGATGAATAACCCTTATATTTTTCAATCGACTTAAAAATATTTTCTCGAGTTTTACTTAAATTTTCCGATTCAAATTCAACTTCTCCGTTTTTGATAAGTTTTCTGTTAGTTTGGATTTCTTGTTTAGATTCCAATTTAGAATCGTTTAATTCCATACTTCCCAAATTCATTGTTTTTGAATTCTCATTTGAATTACAACCAAATACTAAAGTCAGAATTATTAGTCCGATAACGTTTCTTAGTTTTTTCATAGTTTTATCGTAATTATGGGCAATGGTTAGTATTAGAATAGTAGCCAATTTCGAAACGCAAATCTTTCAATTTACAAGGAAGCTGAAGAGGACTCCAACACTTAAATTTACTGATATTTCGGCTATTATTTTTATACATTTTTGTTAGTATTTCGTTTTTCTATTTCAAAACTGAATTTTTCATGTCAAACGCCAATTCAATATAGGTATTGTTATTAAATTCAAATTCATCTATTATTTCCCAACCCAATTTTTTTGTGTGAGCCATTTCAGAAATTACATTGACTTTATTTATAAATGTAATAGAGATTGGGTATTTTTTAAAAAATTCAATTCTCATTTCCTCAAAAATCAAGTTTAATAGCCCTTTTCCTCTATAATTTTTATCGATACAAACTGGCCCATATTGAAAACTATTCTCTGTTGTAATTTTATTTTCTTTAAAAGACAATTTTGAAAAGCGAGAGACCATAAAATTAAATATTTCCCATTGCTCAAAATATTTCCAATTTCCAGCAAAAGCATAAGCGATAATTATATTTTTCTCATTTTCTGCAACAAATATTCCATTTTGTTTAATTATTTCTTCAATCTGATTTACCGTAAACGGAGTCGTCACAAAACCATTTTTCCGCTCTATTTCATTTAAGTTACTATATAAATTTTTTTCTTGAAGGGATAAAATTCCATCTATATCATTCTTATTTCCTATTCTAGTTTTTATCATTATTATATTTTTTTAAATGAATACCAACAATTTTGTAATATGATTTGTGTGACGTAAAAATCGGAAATCTTTCCACCAGAACAAATTTTTATTGAATGTTTGTTGGTTTGTACTAAATCAAATTTAAGCATAAATTATATATAGCTTGTGTTTAGTGGCTGTTCAAGTATTTGTTTCGGCAATTCTTATTTCTTAATTTTTCTTTTTTATATAAAATTCCAAAAACTCAATTTAAATATGTAAATGTCAATATGACATTTATTTAAGTGAAAATATGACAATCATTCTGAAAATTTGACAGAAATACACATAATTTTAAGAAAATATTTATATGAAAATATGGTTTATCCACTTTGGTATTTTATTTGTAAAATCAATATCGAAGTCAATTAAGATTTCAAATTTGAAATGATGTTTAATTTAAAATTTTGTAATTATGAGCAATTTAGTAAATGTTCCTAAAAACCGAAGTTTAGCAAACACAAATTCAAATGCAAACTTCCCAACTTGGTCTAACTGGTTAGATGATATATTTAATAGAGACCTGCCATCAGTATTTACTTCAAATTTTAATACTGGAATTACTTTGCCAAAAGTAAATATTAAGGAAACTGCCGATGCTTTTATGGTAGAAATGGCGGTTCCAGGTTTAAAAAAATCAGATTTCCATATTGACCTTGACAATCAAGTATTATCAATTTCTACAGAGACAAAGGAAGAAAATGAACACAAAGAAGAAAATTATACCCGTAGAGAGTTTGGTTACTCTTCGTTCAAAAGATCCTTTACTTTGCCAGAAAGTGTAAATGATGAAGAAATTAATGCGAATTATAACGAAGGCATTTTAAGTATTCTTTTACCAAAAAAAGAAGAGGCGAAGCAAAAGCCTGCCAGAAGTATCGAGATTTTATAATTGATTCACTAAATTTTTAGACAGAAGTGTATAGATGGGGATCGAGAAATCGGTCTCCGTTATACTACTAATATTGGTTAATTTTTGGATACTTATTTAGAGGGGGTTTGGAATAACAAAGAAAGAAAAAATAGAAATATTCAACCAAAACAAGTTGATAATATTAATTGAAACAGGTGGCTTGTTTAAAGTTAGTAAATTAAACGCTTATCAAGCCTTCAAAGATGTCTAACCATAAATTTAAAACAATGAAAAAGTATTTGTTAGTTTTATTGGCAGCTTTACTAAGCATAAGTTGCAATGGACAAAAAAATGACTCAAAAAAAACTGGGATAAAGGAAAGTGAAGAAAAGATAATCGAACAGCCTAAAGGTACTTGGAAAGTTGATAAAAAATTTGATGATAAGGGGAATTTAATTAGCTATGACAGCATTTATTCTTGGTCATCAAATGGAAAATTGGATAATCTTTCAACTTTGGATAGAGATAGTTTGTTGCAGTCTTTTAAATCAAGATTCTTTACAAATTTTTCAGATTTTGAAAATCAAGGATTTGATGATGTTTTTTCTAAAGATTCACTTTTTAGCAAACATTTTTTTAATGAAGATTTTTTTGGAAGTGATTTTGGCAAGGATTATATGGAGATTGACAAAATAACACAACAAATGATTGCAAGACAGAAGAAGTTTTTAGAAAAATATCAGTCAGAATTTATTAAACCTGAAGAAGATAATTAGTTAGGGGACGAGAAGTTTTTAGTATTGCACACTACGATTTTGTAATATGATTTGTGTGTGACGTAAAAATCGAAGAATTTTAGGATGAACAAATTTTTTGTTGAATGTTTGTCAGTTTGTTCTAAACCTGATTTGAGCATAAATTATATACGGCATAGTTTTTTATTTTTTACAATAATTTTCAGGTGTAATGTGTTCAACCAATTTTATTTCAATTATTTCTAAAACACCATCATATTGTTCTGCAAATCCTTCTTGAGTTTTTCCTAAATTTTTCACAACTAATTCTGCCATCAATGGGGTATATGGAGTAAGCTGATTTTTAATTTTTTCGTTGTACATCTTGGCTAATTTACCATCAGAAAAGTCGTTTACCCAATAAGTCTTTGATGATCCACAAGGCTCAAAAGTACGCACTTCATGTCCGAAAGTAAGAAGCCCTTTTATTGATCTATTAGAAAATTCAATATCCTTATTTGATGCTTTCGTTAACTCATACATTTTTGCAAATTCAGACATGTTTTTTTTCCCGTCTTTGTCCAACATTGTCAATCTGTTTTCTCCAACAGCATACATAAGCGAAGAACCAGTATTAAATTTTAAAACAATATTCCGACCATTTTCATCAAAAGAAAAAGTTCCTTTATCAGTTGAGTAGCCATTTTTAGTGCCCAAATAGAAATCGGATTTTTCAAAAGTTTTGTCGTTATTGAGTTTTACAGTTGTTAAAATTCCAGGACAACTAGCGCACGGTAAAAATCCTTTGTAAGTTCCATCCCAATCTAAAGAATTTTCGGATGTGTGTCCATCAACGATTTCTATTGGCTCTTCTTTAACTTCTTCTTGATTGTTTTTTTTGTAGTTTTCTTTGCATCCAAACAGTGTAAGTATGATTGATAAAGTTAAAATATGTATATTTTTCATATTTTATGTTTTATTGGTCTCATTCGTTAGTTAAAACTATGCACTTTTAGTGCAAGACTTTCAGTTGCTACCCACTTTTGTATCTTTGAGTTATGAAAGAACAAAGACGAATGGGTCATACTGTTTCTTGGT
>JAQVDG010000009.1 GCA_028698395.1 Weeksellaceae bacterium | reverse complement strand
ATGCTTCTTTTTTTCATGCAAAATTACCCACAGAAGAAAAGAAAATCCGGCAAGAAAACTGGACAAAAAGTAATAATCAGGTGATGGTAGCCACCAATGCCTTTGGAATGGGAATCGACAAATCCAATGTACGGACTGTCGTTCATCTGGATTTACCAAACAGTTTAGAAGCCTATGTTCAGGAAGCCGGAAGAGCCGGAAGGGATGGGAAAACTGCACAAGCAATTTTGTATATTCAGCCTTATGCTTTTCAAGAAATTGAACAACTTTTTAAATCTTCTTTACCAACCAAAAAAGAATTTGAAACCATCGAACGAATGTTTTTTACTTTTCTTACTATAGGTGAAAATGAACGCCCGGAAGAAAAAATCGCTTTCTCTTTGGTCGAATTTTGCCAACGTTTTAATTTAGATAAAAGAAAAGTTGAAAAAACTTTAAGTTTTTTGGAAAGAAAAGAAGTCTTCATCCTTCCCAAACAAACCCCGCAGAGCAAAGTACAGCTTCATATTTCGCCCAATCGTTTTCATTCTTCTTCCTTAATTCAAAATCAAATAATTGAATGTCTCAGTCGCTTATATCCGGGAATTTTATCACAAGAAACTCATATCAATGAATTTCAAATTGCACGAGAAACACATAAATCAACAAAAATCATTCAGGAAGAATTAAAAAAATTACACGAATCCGGGCAAATTACCTATCAAAATAAAGAAATTCGATGGGTGAGCTTCCTTCGACCTCGCGAATCCGATTATATAAAAAATATTTTATGGAAAGAGTTTGAAGAATATCAAATTGCACAATGGAAAAAATTACAAGATATTATTTATTATGCTTCACAAACTGAGATTTGTCGTGAAAAATTGATTTTACATTATTTTGGAGAAAAAACAGTTGCCAAATGTGGAGAATGTGATATTTGCAAAAAAGAGAAAGAAAATGATTTAAATTCAGCTGAAGTTCTGGCTTTTTTAAGTAATTCGCCTAAAACCATTCAGGAAATCGTTCTGCATTTCAATTCCTCTTCAAAAAATGAAATCTCACAAATTTTACATATTTTATTAGATGAAGAAAAGATTGAAAATCAAGGCATTGATGCTTACTTCAAAAAGAAGTCTTGATACTTTCTCAAACTTCATCTAATTTTGTTGTCAAATTTCAAAAGAATGAAAGTAGTTTTTATGGGAACGCCGGAATTTGCGGCAATTTGTTTAGAAGAAATCATCCAAAGCAAGCACCAAATAGTCGGTGTGGTGAGTATTCCGGACAAAGCCGCAGGGCGAGGGCAAAAAATCCGGGAATCAGCCGTTACCAAATTAGCAAAAGAGCATCAATTACCTTTATTTCAACCCGAAAAACTTAAAAATCCTGATTTCATTCACGATATGGAAGCATTGAATGCTGATGTTTTTGTAGTGGTTGCTTTTCGAATGCTTCCTAAGGAAATTTGGCAAATTCCACCCAAAGGAACTTTTAATTTACATGCTTCTCTCCTGCCCCAATACCGCGGTGCAGCTCCTATCAACTGGGCAATTATCAATGGAGAAAAAGAATCCGGTGTTACCACTTTTCTAATTGACGAACAAATTGACACAGGTACTATTTTACTTAATGAAAAAATAGCTATTAACGAAAACACAACTGCCGGAGATTTACACGATGATTTAGCAGAAATAGGAAAGAAACTGATTATTAAAACTTTAGATGGATTAGAAACTAATTCCATTCAGGCACGAAAACAAGATTCAAAAACCGATTTAAAACCGGCTCCCAAACTATTCAAAGAAGATTGTGAAATTGATTGGACACAAAACATCGGGAAAATTCACAATACAATCAGAGGTTTAAGCCCCTATCCGGGTGCTTGGACTCATTTTTATAAAAATGATGAACAAAAGTTTGTTAAAATTCTTAAAACAGAAATAGAGCCAACACTAAATGATTCCAAAAAAATAAATTCCATTCAATTTGAAAAAAATTCAATTATCATTCATTTAAAAGATGGAAATCTCCACTTAAAAGAATTACAAGCAGAAGGAAAAAGACCGATGAACGCACAGGATTTTTCTAATGGATGGCAAGATAAATCGGGTTGGACGGTAATAAAATAGGCTAATTCAAACCCGAATTGAAGTGAATTATTAACAAATCTTTGGTTTTTTCAACAAAAACAAGAAAAAAACACACTCAAGTCTTGTGTAAACCAATGATTAACTTATATTTGTGTGAGTTAAACAATTAAATCTTTTAAATTATGAACAAATCTGAATTAGTTAATGCAATGGCAGCTGATGCCGGAATCACAAAAGCTGCTGCTAAAAAAGCACTGGATTCTTTTACTTCAAACGTTACCGGAGCTTTAAAAAAAGGTGATAAAGTTGCTTTAGTTGGTTTTGGAACTTTCTCAACTGCAAAAAGAAGTGCACGAACAGGAATCAATCCTCAAACTAAAAAATCAATCAAAATTGCAGCTAAAACCGTTGCTAAATTCAAAGCAGGTTCTGAATTAGCTTCAGCTGTAAACGGAAAGAAAAAATAAATCCATCCGTTAAAAAAAAATTAAAGCTGGCTTATGAAAGTCAGCTTTTTTATTTCACTTAATTCTCATCGGAATCACTCAACCAATCTGATTTTTTAATTTCATATTCCACATTTCGTCGAAGTGGTTCGCCATAATAGGCAATTTCAATTTCTCCAACTTTTTTTGCTCCTAATTTTTTCATTGCAGCTTGTGAACGGAAATTTTCTGCTCCCACATGAAAAATTACTTTCTCTACTTTTTCAAAAATAAAATCCAACATTAATTTTTTCGCAGAATAATTGTAGCCTTTTCCCCAAAACTCAACTGCATAAAAAGTATAACCAATAAAAATACTCTTATTTTTTTCGTCATAATCATAAAAACGAGTGCTTCCGATTATTTTTTCAGTTTTTTTATCCTGAACTAAAAAAGCACCTCCACTTTCCATAGCACCACGAAAGAAATTTTTAAAAACTTCTCGTTCACATCGGTTTTTATTTGGATGATTTGCCCAAACAGCAGGATCGGAAGAAACAGCATAAATCCGTTCAAAGTCAATTTCTTTCATCGGAATCAACCGAACAATTTCATTTTCCAAATGAGGTTGAATTGAAAATTCCATATCAGCTATTTTCATCAAAAATACTAAACAACTACTGAATTGAGCCAGAATTTTTTACTTTTGACAAGAATTCGTTTTGAATTCAATCAAATTCAAAAAAATGAAGAAAAAAATCGGATTATTTTGTTTTTCCTTATTGTTTTTAGCTTGTACCGAAACTGATGTACTCAACGAAACCGGGAAATTAGAAGTTACGGAATTTGAACTTCCGCTCCTACCGGATGCCTATTTTTACGAAGCTTGGTTGTTGGTCGATAATACCTACGTTTCCGTCGGAAGAATCACAAATGATTCCATTCAAAATAATCGGGCCCAATTCAGTAAAATTGATGCCAATGATTTGTCTCAGGCACAATCTTTTGCCATTACAATTGAAACCAACTCAGGAGCTCCTTCCGATTATGTTTTATTACTAGGCGATTTCAATGGAAATTCAGCAGAGTTAAACACAAATTCCAACGCTTCAAACGGAGTTAAAAGTTTAGCAAATCGCATTTCAGGTGCTTATACCGTTCAAACTGCTTCTGTTCCCGAAGAGGAACAAGGAAATTACGGCACTAACGGAATTTGGTTTTTTAAAGGAAACGGAAATACGAAAGAAGCTACACTAAAGTTGGATTATAAAGAACTTTTATATCAGGCTTGGTTAGTCAAATCAGAAAATAACGTGGATTGGAATTTGAATATGGGAATCATCAAATCGGATACTTTGGCTGACAATTGGAAAAGCTTTATTCCTGCTCCTTTTGCTCCCAATATTCCTGATTTTCCGGGTGAAGATTTTTTACAACAACCCGGTTCGGGAACTTCTTTTCCTGAAGGATTTTTCCCGACAGATGTCCGAAATGGAAAAGTTATTTTAACTCCTGTTTTTTCAAATTATACTAATTCCGAAATTCCTTTTCCGATTTATTTATTACAATCCACTATTCCTGCCGATGCACAAAATAATTCAGAAACCACTTATGGATTAAATATCAACACTTTATACAAAGCTAAAGCAACAAAATTATAAACTCCTTTTTATTTGATTTCGACTAAAAAACCAGAATTTTTCAATTTTCTTAAAGAGATGGTGCTTATACAATAGTACTTCCTATATTTGCAGGAATTTTCAAATCAAGACAAATGAAATGTGGAATTGTCGGCTTACCGAATGTTGGGAAATCAACGCTTTTTAACTGTTTATCAAATGCCAAAGCTCAATCGGCGAACTATCCTTTCTGTACTATAGAACCCAATGTAGGTACGGTTTCTGTTCCCGATCCAAGATTATACAAATTAGAAGAAATCGTAAATCCCGAAAGAGTTGTTCCGGCAGTGGTAGAAATTGTTGATATTGCCGGATTGGTAAAAGGAGCCAGCAAAGGAGAGGGTTTAGGCAATCAGTTTTTAGCAAATATTCGAGAATGTAATGCCATTATTCATGTTTTAAGATGTTTTGATAATGAAAATATCACACACGTTGACGGTTCCATCAATCCGGTTCGGGATAAAGAAACCATTGATGTTGAATTGCAACTGAAAGACCTTGAAACCGTAGAAAAACGCTTGGAAAAAGCCAAAAAAATGGCAAAAAGCGGCAACAAAGACGAACAAAAAATGGCAGAAGTCTTGGAAGCAGCTCGAATTTTCTTGGAACAAGGAAAAAATCTTCGCGAAATGGATTTGGATGAAGTCGAAGCTGCTATTATTGCTACCCTTCAACTCATTACTTTCAAACCGGTTCTTTATTTGTGTAATGTGGACGAAGCCGCTGTAAAAAATGGAAATCAGCACGTTGATGCCATAATAGAAGCGGTAAAAGGAGAAAAAGCAGAAGTTTTGGTTTTGGCTGCACAAATTGAAGCTGATATTACCGAATTGGAAACCTATGAAGAACGTCAAATTTTCTTGGAAGAATTAGGATTGACTGAACCCGGCGTTAACCGATTGATTCGTTCTGCCTATTCTTTATTGGATTTACAAACCTATTTCACTGCCGGAGTAAAAGAAGTTCGTGCTTGGACAATTAATAAAGGATTTACTGCGCCACAAGCTGCCGGAGTCATTCATACTGATTTTGAAAAAGGATTTATTCGGGCAGAAGTAATTTCGTACGAGAATTTTGTTCATTTTGGTTCAGAATCCAAAGCAAGAGAAGCCGGAAAATTAAGTGTAGAAGGAAAAGCCTATGTGGTAAAAGATGGCGATGTGATGCACTTTTTGTTTAATGTTTAGAATCTTTTGATTCTTGAACAATCTTGAATTGTATATTTTAGTGAATTACAAAAAAAACAAATAGAATAGTCAATTAGGCTATTCTATTTGTTTTTTCATAGTCATTAGCTATTTTAACAATCCAAATATTTCATTTTGAATTACCTCTCCTCTTTTTCAAACTTGCTTTTCTAATAAAAAAACTTACTCTGACAACTCCTTAATTAACTTCTCACATAAATTCATGTAATCTTCACTTCCGGCTGCTTTAGAAGCTTCCATTGATTTTTCTGCCAACTGAATTGCACTTTTTTTATCGCCCGCTTTTGCATGAATTAAAGCTTGTTGATAAATCTGATAAAATGCCGGTTTATCATTTAGCTTCATACCTAAATCCATCCATTCTTTTGCTTGTTTAATATCTTTTCCGGCTGCATAGTAATAATTGGCAGCTGCCATATAATCCTGAGCCGTAGGCTTTCCTTTCATTGTTTTTACAATGGATTCTTCCACTTTTCTATCGGTTGGAACTTCAATTTTAATTCCTACTTTAACCGAATCCCAAGCGAAGTTTAACGTAACAGAATCTAAATTTAAATCATCCAAAGAAATTGTAAATGATTCCACCACATAAGGCAATTTTTCTACTTTTGCACTTGCTTTTGCCATCACTTTTGAATCGTTCCACTCTCGAGGATTTCCCCAATTTTCGGTATCTGCATAAAAATAAATTCCCCAACTGGAAACTTCCGGAACGGTATAAATTGCATATTTTCCTGCTTTCAAAACTTGTCCTTCAATAATAACATCATCTTCAAACTCAATCGTTGTGTTTTTATTTGCTCCGGTTCTCCATATTTTTCCATACGGAACCAATTCTCCGAAAATATTTCGTCCGTTTTTACTTGGACGAGCATATTCCACTTCAATTTTTGTCATCCCTACAACTTGTTCCACATCAGCACTCATACTGGGTTGAGGAGTTTTTACTTGAGCATCTGCCAAAGTGAATAAGGCAACTGAAAACAACGATAAAACTATTTTTTTCATACTATTTTTTATTTTAAATTTTTACTAAAGTCCCAAAGTTAACTAAAAAATCCAATTGAATCTTAATTAAAATAAGCTCGAAATTTAATTTTCAATAAGTCCGGCTGAAAACTATAATTATTTTATACTTTTGGGTAAAATTAAAATCTTAGGAACTGATTGAATTTTAAATTATAAAACAATTGTTTTTTTAGAATAAAACTCCGAATTATGAATAAACTTTTATTTTTTATTTACTTCTGTTTTTCGGCTTTTCTCATTGGGCAAACCAAAATCACTGTTTTAGACGGTTATTTGGAAAATACGGTTATGGAAGGAGTTGTTATTCTATCTGAAACCAATCAAAAATTAGGCGAAACCAATTCACAAGGAGTTTTCATTGTTCCTGCCAATATTAAAACTGTTAAATTATATGCAGAATCCTATGAAGAAAAAAAGCTTTTCCTTTATGGAAAAGATATTGTAGTTACACTAAACCCTTTATTGGTCGAATTGGAAGTCAGTCAAATTTCTTCAGATGATTCCGAAGCTCGAAACTGGATTAAACAACTGATTCAAAACCGAAAGAAAAACAGTATTCAAAATCTAAAATCATATCAATATAAAAGTTATACAAAATTCTTGGTTACCGCTTCCACAGACTCTATGCCGTATATTCTTTTTCCAAAAACAAAAAAAGATTCATCGTACAATGAATTCAGACAATTATTAGACGAAAGCCATTTGATGTTGGGCGAACGAGCGATGGATCATAAATTTTCTGAAAAATACGGATTTAAAAATATTCTGAAAGCCAGCCGGATTTCGGGAACACAATTACCTATGTACGAATTTGCCGTAATGCAACCGATTTCTATTGATTTTGATGAAAATTACATTGAATTATTTTTTGCAAAATTCAGCAATCCTCTTTCTAATGCCGGTTTAAAAGATTACCGTTACCGCATATCAAGTTATGAAGAATTAGAAGGTCGAAGTATGGTTGTAATTGCTTTTTTCCCAAAAACAAAACTCGAAATGGAAAAAAGAATCAAAGGCTATGTTTGGATTGATATGGAAACAAAGGCTTTAACTCATTTCGCAACTGAAAATCTGAGTGAAAAACAACTGTTGGAAATGGAAATTGAATGGGAAAGAGTTCAAAATTACTGGATTCCAAAACAACAACGCTTCCGAATGGACGGCGGAAATATTTCTTATCCTTCTGTAAAAGACTCTTTAACTCCGGACGGAGAAGTTCGGTTAGATACCATTAAAAAGAAAGAAAAAGTATGGTTGCATTTAACAACTTCTTTTTCCGATTTTGAATCGCCGGTTGATTTTGACAGTAAAGAATTTAAAGGTTACACCACTCAAATCGACTTTAAATCACATGATAATTCCAATGAAACTCTCAATCAATACCGTAATGATTCGCTCAGTCTTCGGGAAATGAATACTTATGTAAAAATTGATTCTATCGGAAAAAAACATAAGGTGGACAAAGCTTTAAAGCTTTTAAGAGTAGTTACTTCCGGTGGGAAATTAGATATTGGAAATTATTTTTTAGACATTACCAAACTCGTAAAATACAATGATTATGAAGGTCTCCGACTTGGGTTAGGTGGTGGTACCAATTATAAATTCAATGAGAATTTTTCAGTAGAAGCTTATGTCGCTTATGGATTTAAGGATAAAAAAATGAAGTTCGGCGGTGGACTTAATTGGTATGTAAACAAAGCATATTCAGGAAAAATATTTACCCATTATGCACAAGACGTAGATGCCATCGGCAAAACACCTATTGAATTACAAAATAATTATCTTGCTTTTTTTACTGAAAATTTAGTCAATATTTACAATCCTAATTTTTACAGTTACCGACGAATTAAAGTAGGTTATCAACAAGATCTCTCGGATAATTTTACTCTTTTGGGTGCCGGAGTGTACAATGAAAAAACTGCTGAATTTGATTATTTTTACAGAAACAGCCGTCCACACGAAAAATTTCTTTCTATGGATACCCAAATCGCATTGCGTTGGGCTCCAAAAGAAAAAAATATACAAACTCCTTACGGAAAAGTAACAATTCAAGGCGGATTACCTGTTTTTTATTTTAGTCTTATTCAAGGTTGGAACGTTTTCAATGCTGATTATACCCCAACTAAAATGAATTTTCATTATTTTGATGAATACCGTACTTTTTTGGGAAGAACCAGTTTCCAGTTTCATTCAGGCATCGTTTTGGGGAAATCACCAATTATTGATTTGTATGAAGGAACCGGAAATGCCAAATCGGGAGAAACTTTGAAAGAACATTTTGGCTTAGCGGGTCTTAATAATTTTGAAACCATGCTACCGAGTGAATTTTATTCCGATCGCTTTATAAAATTCAATATTGCTCATCGTTTTGCCGGATTTAAAATCGGAAAAAAAGAAATTTTCCCACTTTTTATTTATAGAGGTTTACTTGGGAATATGAAAAATACACAAGACCATTCGGGCATCTACTTTTTATCGCCTTCTAAATTATATCAAGAAGGCGGAATAGAGTTCAACAGCTTATTTGCCGGTTTAGGAATCGGTGCTTATTATCGGATGGGGCATTATGCTTTTGAAGAATTTGAACAAAATTTCTTCTTAAAATTAACCTTAAAAATGGATTTATTTTAATTCAACTTTCTGTTTAACTAACTTTGCCAAATGGCAGGAATCTACATTCATATTCCGTATTGTAAACAAAAATGCAGTTATTGTAATTTTCATTTTTCGACCAATTTATCTTCCAAAAATCAAATGCTGAATGCCATTTGTCGAGAATTAGAACTTCGGAAAAATGAATTGGAAAATGAAAAAATTGAAAGTATTTATTTAGGAGGAGGAACTCCTTCCTTATTGGATTTAAATGATTTAGAAAAAATATTTTCCGTTATTTACCAAAATTATTCCCTACATACTACTCCCGAAATTACGTTAGAAGCCAATCCGGATGATTTGAATTCTAAAAAAATAAAAGAATTTAAATCCACTGTCATCAATCGGTTCAGCATTGGAATTCAATCTTTTTTTGATGAAGATTTAGTTTTGATGAATCGGGCTCATTCAGCAAAAGAAGCTTTTGAATCAGTGAAAAACGTACAAAATGCCGGTTTTACAAATATTACAATTGATTTAATTTACGGCGGACAAACAACAACCAATGAAATGTGGAAAAAAAATATAGAAACCGCTTTAAAATTAAATGTTCCGCATATTTCTTCTTATGCTTTGACTATTGAACCTAAAACACTCTTAAATCAACAAATTAAAACTAAAAAATTAGCTGATATTGATGAGGGAAAACAGGAATTTCAATTTAATTTATTGATTGAACTTTTAACTCAAAACGGTTTTCAGCATTATGAAATTTCTAATTTTTCTCAACCCGGTTTTCAATCCAGACACAACAGCAATTACTGGAATGGGAAAAAATATATCGGAATCGGGCCGTCTGCCCATTCATACGACGGAAAAAACCGAAGTTGGAATAAAGCAAATAATTCAATTTATCTGAAAAAAATTGAGCAAAACGAATTGCCTTCTGAATTTGAAGAACTATCAATAAGAGAGCAATTTAATGAGCTTTTAATGATTCGTTTGCGTAGAATGGAAGGTTTGGATTTGAACGAAATTTCCACTCACTTTCCAAAAGAGTTTTTAGATGATTTGCATAAAGAAATTCAGCCTTATATTCAACAAAATTCAATGAGTTTAACCAATAATACTCTGAAAATTACAAAAAAAGCTTTGTTTCTCTCCGACGGAATTATTTCAAATTTATTCCGTATAGATTAAAAGCTTGTTTAAAAATAAACTATAAACTTTAAGCTTTTCGTAAAATAATTCGGATTTCCGTCCCTGAATTCCGGTCGGATTTAGCTACAAAAATATGTCCTTTGTGGTAATTTTCAATAATTCGTTTCGCTAAAGACAATCCCAATCCCCAACCTCTTTGTTTGGTGGTATAACCCGGATCAAAAATCTGTTTGTGCATTTTTTTTGGAATTCCCGGCCCGGTATCAACCACCGAAATACTGACTTTATTTTCTCCATCGTTGATGTAAACATTGATTGCACCTATATTTTGCATGGCATCAACAGCATTTTTAATCAAATTTTCCAAAACCCAACTGTACAGTGCAGTGTTCAGTGGAATTCGGATTTCTCCTTTTTCACACACGAACTGAATGTCCACTTTTTTAGAAATCCGATTTCGTAAATAATGTACGGTATTTTCTGTGATTTCCACTACATTAGAAGGTCGCAATTCAGGAATTGAACCGATTTTAGAAAAACGTTCGGTGATTTGATTCAAACGTTGGATATCTTTTTCCATTTCTAAAACAGGTTCTTGATCGACTTTTTCCATTTTCAAAATTTCTATCCAACCCAAAAGAGACGACAAAGGTGTCCCGATTTGATGAGCTGTTTCTTTTGCCATTCCTGCCCACAAAAAACTCTGTTCGGTGTTTTTTAGCGTTCTGAAATACCAATAACTGAAATACACAAAAAGAATGATAATCAAAATTAAAATAATGGGATAATATTGCAAACGCTTTAATAATTGAGAGTTTTCATAATACACATATTGCTTTCCGAATACACCCAAATCTACCTCAATAGGATCGTGCAAATCTTTCATTTTTTGTACGATTTTATTTAATTTATGAGGTTTATTTTGAATATCCTCAGGAATATTACTCATGTTCATGATTTCTCCCGATTCATCCAACAAAACAACCGGCATAGTCTTATTGGCACTTA
The DNA here is from genome assembly GCA_028698395.1 of Weeksellaceae bacterium. The sequence goes on along the minus strand of JAQVDG010000009.1, from coordinate 6,530 downwards.
TAATTCCTGTTAAATAATTTTGAATCTGAGAATTGAGATCTTCATCCGAACCTAAAATCTGAACGGCTTCTGCGTAGTTTTCAATCTTCATTTTTTCTTCTGATTTCAACTGGTTAACAAATTGAGTTGTAAACCAAATCGTCACACCAAAAATGGCAAAAGCAAAGACAAATCCAATCCATTTGCTCAAATTTCGACTTTTCAGAAGTGTAAACCGATTCATATTTTCTTTTCTAAGATGTAAAAGTAAGAAAATTTATTGTCGGTAAATTTTAAACAATTTCTTACTCTTTTGCTTCAATTAATAACTTCACATTGTCCATAGATGAAATTTTATGTTGAAATTCCACATAATCATTGAATTTTTCTTTGGAATAACTTCCGTCGTTGACAATTAAAGTTCGTTTAATTTTTAACCGATTCGGAGTTTCTTGTTGAATATTCAGCGAATAATTTCCAAATTCACTCTTATAAAACAAAGGTGTAAAGGTTTCATTCAACTGAAATCCGGGTGGCAAATCCAAGTCAAATTCTGTTTCTTCTGAATATCCAAAACGAATTTCAAACGGATATTTTCGATTATCATCTTTTTTTAACCAACTGCCCAATCCTTCAAATGAAACCGGATTAAAAATCAGATTTTTATCAATTTTTTTTGCATAATACTTGGATTCTACCTTTAAATTAGTTGTGAAAATCGCATTTTTTCTGTCATTCTCAAAACTATAACTTTGAAGAGAAGCACCGGGTAATTTTCTAAGAATGTTTTCAATTCTTTTTTCTTTTTCTTTGGTTTCCATGAAATCCAACAAATAATAATTTTGATAATAAAGTCCGGAAGTTTCAATGGAATAAACCACCGATAAATTTCCGTCTGGACTCAGTTTTCCTTTTGCTTTTATTTGTTTTTTGTTTTCCTCTGCCGGATATTTTTTGGTGGTTATGATTTTTCCACCTTCCGGAGAAATTGACAAAGCATATCGATCATCTGTAGAAGAACCTAAATAATTAAAAGCCGTTTGCTGATTGGTACATTCCAACCAAATGATTTCATCGCCAATCGGAACATTTACAATCATGTGATTTCCTTGTAAAGATGGAAAATCTTCTTCCAAATCTACTTTTCGGTTGTTATCTGCTGCAATAATTGTATGAAAAGCTTCAATTCCGATTACATCCAAAAGACTAACCATGTAGTTAGACAATGCTTTGCAATCGCCATAATTTTTTTCACTCACATAAGAAGCCGGAAACGGTTCCCAACCACCAATTCCGATTGAAATGTTAACATATCGGGTTTTGGATTGTAAAAATTCATATAAAATCTGAACTTTTTCTACCGGATCTTCAATACCTGAAACCAACTCCATCACCATTTTTTTATCGTTTTTGGATAAATCTAACTTGTTTTTTAATAAATTATCATAATACCATTTCCCGAATTCCTGCCAATTTTCCATTTTTCCTTTTACACCTTCCAATTGAAATTCATTAGGAGAAAAATAAACCCGAGGTGTGATTTCTTTTAAAGGCGGACTCATTATTTCATCTTGAATTGCTGTTATATTTTCAACAGAATAAAAAAGTGAATTTTCTGTTTCGGATTTAGTTACAGCTAAATAATCAAATCCTGATTCTTTTTTACGAATTGGAATTTGTGTTTTATTTTCTAATGTATAAGTCGATTTTTCAACACTTAAATTATAATTCCCAACTGAAACCCAAGATGTTAAATTAATGGTATTTGAACTTATAATTTCATAGGAATATTCTACTGTAAAAGGATAAGGAGGCGGCATAAAAGCAAAATGTTTTACACGTGTATCAATAAAAAGTGAATATCCGTCATAAGCACTCACATCTTTAATATCTCGTTTTTTCATTTTACGAATAAGCTTTCCGTTTGCATCAAATAATTGTGCTTCGAATTTGTTGATTTTTGTTGATTTAGTGTAAAATAAATTCTGATAGGCAAATTTCAATCCGTCCTCATTCAGTATAGTAACAGCAATATGAGTAGTTACTTTTTCTTGATTGTATTTTAAAAATTCAACTTTTACATCGGCTTTTCGAACTACTGCATAAGCATCTTGAAGTAAGTCTTGAGGAATTAAAGAAACGGCATATTCCTGTGCTTGAATTCCAATGGATAAACTGAAAAGAAAAACGAGTAAATATTTCATAGAAAGGGTATGTTTTTATTCTTTATTTTTTGAATCAATAAGTATCGTCACCGGACCATCATTTATTAATTCTATTTTCATATCCGCACCAAAAATCCCGGTTTGAATAGGACGAATATATTTATTTTTAAGAACTTTAACAAAATTAACATACTGATTTTTAGCTATATCAGGAGATGACGAACGAATATAAGAAGGTCGGTTTCCTTTTTTTGTAGAAGCATGAAGTGTAAACTGGCTGACAACCAAAATACTACCTTTCACCGATTCAATCGGGAGATTCATCACTCCATTTTCATCCGGAAAAATCCGTAACTGAATGATTTTAGAGGCCATCCATTCAAAATCTTCTTCCGTATCCCCTTCTTCAAACCCTGCCAAAATCAAAAGTCCGATATCAATTTTCCCTACAATTTCTCCTTCTACCTCTACTTGAGCAGATTTTACCCGCTGAATGACTATGCGCATTTTTATAAATTTTGGAGTCGAAGATAAGGTTTAAAATCCTTTCAAGGAATTGCTTTCCTCAATTTCATTTAAAAATCCTATGTAATTTTCATAACGACTTTCGGCTATTTCTCCTGTTCTAACTTTTTCTAAAACAACACATTGAGGTTCGTTTATATGTAAACAATCAGCAAATTTACACTCTTTTTTTGCTGTAAATATTTCGGGAAAATAATCCTGAATTTCTTCTTTTTCCATTTCTGCCAAACCAAATTCTTTGATTCCCGGTGTATCAATACAAAAACCACCAAAAGACCATTCGTACATTTCGGCAAAAGTAGTGGTGTGCTGTCCTTTTTGATTAAAATCCGAAACAAAAGATGTTTTTAAATCCAAATCCGGATGTAAAACATTCATTAAAGTGGATTTTCCTACTCCGGAATGACCTGAAAACAAAGAATTTATTCCTTTTAATTTTTGTTTTAATTCTTCAATATTCAACTGAGAATGAGCCGAAACTCGAATACTTTCATATCCAATTTTTTGATAAAGTGATAAATAAAACTCCACTTCCTTTAATTGATCTTCAGAATAAGCATCCATTTTATTCATTACCAAAACCACCGGAATATGATAGGCTTCAGCCGTTACCAAAAACCGATCGATGAAACCAAAAGATGTTCGGGGATTATCTACTGTGATGATGAGAAACGCTTTGTCGATATTGGAAGCAATAATATGCGTTTTTTTTGATAAGTTTACTGATTTGCGAATGATATAATTCTTTCGTTCATGAATTTTTGAAATCACAGCAAAACCATCTTTATCCAAAGTAAAATCCACAAAATCACCTACGGCAACGGGATTAGTGTGTTGAATTTTGTCCAGTCGAAATTTTCCCCGAATCCGGGCTTTAAAAGAATTTCCTAAATCGTCCCGTAAAATATACCAACTTCCAGTTGATTTAATCACACGGGCTTTCATACTTGCTTTTCCGGGTTTTCTGAATTCATAATTTTATTTTGATGTTGAATTGATTCTTGATGAATCGCTCTGACCAATTTAACGATAAATTCTTCTGATAAATTTAATGTTTCCCCTTGTTTAATAGCATTTTCTAAAATTTGTTTCCATCGTTCCGGTTGAAAAAGAGCGACATTATGGGCTTTTTTCAATTTCCCGATTTGAGAAGAAATCGACATTCTATTTGCCATTGTTTCTAAAATTATTTGGTCGGCTTCATCTATTTCACTTCGTAAATGTGATAAATCGGAATGATAAAAAGAATCTTCATCATCTTTTTTCCGTAATTGTAATTGTCCCAATATTTCCGTCAATCGTTCGGGCGTAATTTGTTGTTCGGCATCGCTCCACGCATCATCCGGATTATTATGGGTTTCAATCATCAAACCATCGTAATTAAAATTAAACGCTTGTTGGGCTACTTCAAACAATCCGGTTCGATTTCCACAAATATGAGAAGGATCGCAGATAAGTGGAATTTCCGGCATTTTATTCATAAAATCCAATGCGATTTGCCATTGTGGATTATTTCGGTATTTTGTTTTTTTATAAGTTGAAAAACCTCTGTGAATGGCTATTATTTTTTGAATATTCTGTGCTTGAAGTCGTTCTATCGCTCCCATCCACAAATCCAAATCCGGATTAACCGGATTCTTAACCATCACAATTTTATCGGTATTTTGAAGTGCTTCTGCAATTTCCTGAACGGTAAACGGATTAACGGTAGAACGCGCTCCAATCCATAAAATATCCACTTCATGCTCCAAGGCTAAATTCACATGATTTGCCGTAGCAACTTCAATTGCTGTCTTAAATCCGAATTCATCTTTAACTTTTTTCAGCCATTTCAAACCTATTGCTCCTACTCCTTCAAAACAATTGGGTTTGGTTCTGGGTTTCCAGATTCCGGCTCGGAAAACCTGAACATATTCTTTATTTAATCGTTCTGCGGTTTTCAACATTTGCTTTTCACTTTCGGCACTGCATGGTCCTGCAATCACCAAAGGTTTATTATTCGTCCTAAACCAAGTTTCTTTTGTATTCATACTGAATGCAAATTTACATTTTCTAATCTGTAATTGGGAATTCCAACCAACAATTCGATTAAAATCAAATTTCTGTTTTTTTCTAAATGCTTTTCCGACTTATATTTACTGCATGAAATTCAAAATTGGAGATGAAATCAAGGTTTTAGACGATGACCAAAAAGGAAAAATCATTCAAATTCAAGGAAATAAAATTGTCATTTTAACTGAATACGGATTTGAAGAAACTTATTCTATTACTGAAATAATTCCGGATACTGATTTTTTCATAGATGATTTTCTTTCTGTTCCAAAAACAGAAGAATCTATACTTCCCAAAACAATTACAAAATCAAAAAAAGAAAATGATGTAAAAGAGATTGATTTACATTTTGACAGCTTAGTTGATTATCCTTCTCGTTATGAGCCTTTTGAGAAATTAAATATCCAGCTCAACAAAGCCAAAGAGGAAATTGAATTGGCAAGAACAGAAAAACGAAAAAAAATAATTTTAATTCACGGACATGGTTCCGGAAAATTAAAATATGAGCTTATGAAGCTTCTAAAAAAATATTCCAATATTCAGGTGTACGATGCTTCTTTTCAGAAATTTAACGGTGGAGCAAGTGTGGTTGAATTCGGTTGATATTTCTTAATTTTTACTTTTGTCGGAAATAAATTTCAATCGGAACTCCTTTAAAATCAAAGTTTTTACGTAATTGATTTTCCACAAAACGTTTATACGGTTCTTTTACATATTGTGGCAAATTCGCAAAAAAAGCAAATTGTGGTGTTCGGGTCGGCAATTGCGTTACGTATTTAATCTTAATGTATTTTCCTTTAATAGCCGGTGGTGGCGTTGCTTCAATAATCGGAAGCATCAGTTCATTTAATTTACTTGTTTTAATTCTGCGATTTCGATTTTCATTTACTTGCATCACAGCTTCTACTGTTTTATGCACTCTCTGCATGGTCAGTGATGAAATAAACAAAATAGGTACATCTGTAAAAGGAGCTATTTTCTTTTTAATTTCGGCTTCGTATTCTTTCAGAGTATTGGTTTCTTTTTCGACTAAATCCCATTTGTTCATTAAAATAACGACTCCTTTTCTATTTCGTTCTGCTAAAAACAATAAATTCAAATCCTGTGCTTCCAATCCCCTTGTTGCATCAATCACTAAAACACAAATATCGCAATCTTCAATTACCCGAACAGCACGCATCACCGAATAAAATTCCAAATCTTCATTGACTTTTCCTTTTTTTCGAACTCCGGCAGTATCAATCAAAACAAATTCATGTCCGAATTTATTGTATTTACTTTCAATAGCATCACGAGTTGTTCCGGCTATATCGGTTACAATATTTCGTTCTTCTCCCAAAAGTGCATTAGTTAAAGTGGACTTTCCGGCATTGGGTCGCCCAACTATGGCAATACGTGGTAAACCTTCAAACAAATCTTCATATTCGGTATCATCAAAATGGCGAACAGCTTCGTCCAATAATTCTCCGGTTCCGCTTCCGCTAATAGATGAAATTGTGAAAAAACTTTCAAACCCTAAATTATAAAACTCATACGAATCATCTAAATTTTTATTCGTATCCACTTTATTTACAACCAATAAAACCGGTTTTTGTGTTTTTCTCAGCAAATTTGCTACTTCTTTGTCCATATCCGTCAAACCCACCTGATTGTCCACCACAAACAAAATCACATTGGCTTCATCAATTGCCAACTCGACTTGTTTTCGGATTTCTACTTCAAATGTATCATCTGATCCCACGATGTATCCACCAGTGTCAATCACTGTAAATTCTTTTCCTATCCACTCACTTTTCCCGTAATGACGAT
>JAQVDG010000278.1 GCA_028698395.1 Weeksellaceae bacterium | reverse complement strand
AACCGTAAATCGCTATTGTGCTTCCGGGTCTGAATCCATAGCAACTGCAGTAGCAAAAATCAGAACCGGAATGGCAAATTGCATCATAGCAGGAGGAGCAGAAAGTATGTCATATATTCCGATGGGAGGATTTAAACCCGTTCCTGATACCAAAGTTTCGGAAAAAAATGCCGATTATTATTGGGGAATGGGACTAACAGCAGAAGCAGTTGCTAATGAGTTCAAAGTTTCACGTGAAGACCAAGATATTTTTGCTTATAATTCTCATCAAAAAGCTTTAAAAGCTATAGAAGAAGGTCGTTTTGAAAGTCAAATCGTTCCTTTGGATGTGGAAATGAGTCTTTTGGATGAAAAAGAGAAAGTTCAAAAGAAAAATATTGTCTTTAAACAAGATGAAGGACCTCGTGCAGATACATCCTTAGAAGTTTTGGCAAAATTACGCCCGGTATTTGCTAATGGAGGTTCAGTTACGGCAGGGAACTCTTCTCAAATGTCAGATGGAGCAGCTTTTGTATTGATTATGTCCGAAGAAATGGTAAAAGAATTCAATTTAGAACCGATAGCAAGATTGATTTCTTATGCAACAGTAGGAGTTCCGCCCCGAATCATGGGAATCGGACCGATGTATGCCATTCCAAAAGCTTTAGAACAAGCAGGATTAAAACAATCTGATATTGAAATGTTTGAGTTAAACGAAGCTTTTGCTTCTCAATCTTTAGCAGTTATGCGTGGATTGGATTTGAATCCGGAAATTGTCAATGTAAACGGAGGAGCTATTGCTTTAGGACATCCACTGGGTTGTACAGGAACTAAACTGACCGTTCAGTTAATGAATGAAATGAAACGACAAAATAAAAAATACGGAGTCGTGACCATGTGTGTAGGAACCGGACAAGGAGCAGCAAGTGTGTTTGAGATGTTGTAAAATGTACAAGAATCAAATAGTCTTTATTCTTGACTCTTATGTCTTGAATCCATATAAAAAAGTTAACATTCAAAATTTAAAATAATGAAAAATAATAGACTAAACGGAGGAGAATTTCTAGTCAAAGATTTGACTTGGGAAAACATTTTCACCCACGAAGACTTCAGTGAAGAACAACAGATGATGTTGGAATCGGCAAAAGAATTTATCGACAGAGAAGTTTGGCCGAAAAAACATCAAATTGAAAAGAAAGACTATGCCTTGATTCATAGTTTAATGCAAAAATTAGGTGAATTAGGGTTTTTAGGAATTTCTGTTCCGGAAGAATACGGTGGATTGGGAATGGGATTCGTAACTACTATGTTAGTTTGTGATTATATTTCAGGAGCAACCGGCTCGTTAGCAACTGCTTATGGAGCGCATACCGGAATTGGAACTTTACCGATTTTATTGTACGTAAATGAAGAACAAAAACAAAAATATTTACCCAAATTAGCAAGTGGCGAATGGTTTGCTTCGTATGCATTGACAGAACCTGAAGCCGGTTCAGATGCTAATTCAGGAAAAACTAAAGCTGTACTAAGCGATGATGGTAAATATTACAGCTTGACCGGAGGAAAAATGTGGATTACTAATGCAGGATTTGCTGAATTATTCATTGTTTTTGCCCGAATTGAAGACGATAAAAACATTACCGGATTCATCATTGAAAAATCACAAGCCGGAGAAGGATTTTCATTGGGAGAAGAGGAAGATAAATTAGGAATTGTTTCTTCTTCCACCCGTCAAGTTTTCTTAAACAACGTACAAGTTCCGGTTGAGAATATGTTAGGTGAACGAAATGGCGGATTTAAAATCGCAATGAATGCACTGAACGTAGGACGTATTAAATTAGGAGCAGCTTGCTTGGATGCACAAAGAAGAATTACGTCCAACGCAATTAATTATGCAATGGAACGGAAACAATTTGGAGTTTCTATCAATACATTTGGAGCGATTCAAGAAAAATTGGCAGAAATGGCTACAGCCGCTTTTGCATCAGAAGCCGGAGCTTATCGTGCTGCCAAAAATATGGAAGATGCAATAGCTGACAATATTGCAGCCGGTATGCCACATAATGAAGCTGAATTGAAAGGAATTGAAGAATATGCCATTGAAGCTTCTATTTTGAAAGTTTGGATTTCAGATATGGCACAAATTTGTGCAGATAAAGGAATTCAGATTTACGGTGGAATGGGATATTCTAAAGAAATGCCAATGGAATCGGCTTGGCGTGATGCCCGGATTTCCCGAATTTATGAAGGAACTAACGAAATTAATAGCTTATTGTCAATAAGTATGTTAGTGAAAAGAGCTTTTCAAGGAAAAATTGACTTAATGACTCCGGCAATGGGTATTGCAAATGAGTTGATGAGCATTCCTTCATTCGATACTCCGGATTATTCAGAGCTTTTCGCACAAGAAAAAGAAATTCTTTCTAATCTGAAAAAAGTATTCTTTATGGTAGCCGGTGCAGCTTTGCAAAAGTTTGGTGCTGAGTTGGAAAAACATCAGCAATTGATATTGAAAGCTGCTGCAATTTTAATTGAAATTTACATGGCAGAAAGTACAATTTTACGTGCAGAAAAAATTTCTAAAAATAATTCTTCAGAAAATATTGGTGTTTCAATAAATTTTGCTAAATTGCAGCTGTTTAATTCAGTCGAGACGATCAAAAGAAACGCAACCGAAGGTATTGTTTCTTTCACAGAAGGAGATGAGCAGATGATGATGTTATCTGGATTAAGACGTTTTACGCGTTACAATCAATATCCGAATGTAGTACAAATGAAATCAGAAATTGCAGAATTTTTGATAAAAGAGAACAAATATTCATTTTAAGATGTTCTTTGGTACAAAATTTGGTATTATATAAGTAAGTACTATTCTTTTCATAAGGTAGTTGAGTTTTCATGGTACTTAAGTTTTAGTAGAGAGGGTCCCGGCAGAAATGCCGGGGTTTTTTGTTTTATAGAACTGTGATTTCGAAAAAAGAATAATTCTTTTTATTTTCACAATCAGAATGGAAGTAAAAAATCAAATGAATAATGAGACTCAGTGGATGAGTCGGTGTATCGATTTAGCCCAAAATGGATTCGGAAAAACATATCCCAATCCTTTGGTGGGTTGCGTAATTGTTCATGATGAGAAAATAATAGCAGAAGCATGGCATCAAAAAGCCGGAGAAGCACATGCAGAAGTTTTGGCAATTCAGAAAGTGAAAAACAAAGAAATTTTGAAAAAATCCACTTTGTATGTGTCTTTGGAACCTTGTGCACATTTTGGGAAAACACCGCCTTGTTCAGATTTAATCATTGCTTCTAAAATTCCAAAAGTCGTGATTGGGAGTGTTGATTCTTTTGCAAAAGTGAATGGTTTAGGAATTCAAAAACTGAAAAATGCAGGAATTGATGTGAAAACAGGTGTTTTACAGCAAGAATGTGATGAGTTAAATAAACGTTTTTTTACATTTCATCAAAAAAAACAACCTTATATTATATTGAAATGGGCGCAAACAAAAAACGGTTTTATGGCAACCGAAAGTCGAAAATCTAAATGGATAACCAATTCATATTCAAAACAAAGAGTTCATCTTTGGCGTACTCAGGAGCAAGCAATTTTGGTTGGAACAAAAACAGCAGAATTTGATAATCCACAATTAAATTCGCGTTTATGGTCTGGAAATCAACCCATTCGTTTGGTTTTAGACAGAAAATTACGATTAAATTCTAATTTAAATTTGTGGAATCAATCGCAACAAACTTTTGTTTTTACTGAACAGATTCGGGAAGCTCAATCTAATTTAGAATTTATCTCGATTGATTTTAATCAAAATATTCCAGAGCAAATCGCATATAAATTGCACGAATTAGAAATTCAATCAGTGATTGTAGAAGGAGGAAAGCAAACTTTACAAAGTTTTCTGGATGCTGATTTATGGGACGAAGCCCGTGTTTTTACATCTGATGAAATTTGGGAAAAAGGGATACAAGCACCGAAAATTCAAGCGGAATTAATCAAAAGTGAATATTTAAAAAACGATAATTTAAGTATATACCAACGATGAGTTTTTCGTACAAAACCATAAAAAAACCAATAGAATCTGTTTCGTTTAAAGAAA
>JAQVDG010000277.1 GCA_028698395.1 Weeksellaceae bacterium | reverse complement strand
ATTGTAAATCACATAACTTCGGTACAAAGGAATTGCATCAAAATCTGCTTCATTGTCAATATCCAAATGGCTCATTTCTTCTTCAAAATCTGCCGGCATTTCAATTGTATTCTGTGTAAAATAATTATGAGCTACCGGATATTGTGCCATTAGCATATAATATTGGAATTCAATGTTTTTCATTTCAAATTCCATGAAATTTTTGCTTACTTTTATGTTTTTTAGTTCATCTAATTGTGAATTTTTCAACTCTTGTAATTTTGATTTAAAAATCGGAGCTTCAACAGAGAAAAACGCATTTGGGTCTAAATAAATCAAAGCTTCTTCTTTCAATTGTTTTTGTGCTAAAAAATTATTTTCATTTGCTGCACTTCCGGAATAAGTCAATTTCTCATCAAACTCTTCCATATCTGTGGAAATAGTCAGATTATCGCCCGGTTTTAAAAATAATTGTGTTCGCTCTCTTCCTGCCGAAAAAGTAAAATAGGCCGATTGGGAAATCGTTAAAGTATCTTTAAATTTTCCATTTTCAAAAGCAATGGATTTTCTGAAACCCTCATTAAATATATAGACGCTGTCTAAATCTACATTTTCAATAGTTCCACTGATAACAACTGTTTTTTCTTTTGTACCCGTTTCACATGATACAAAAAGTGCTAAAATTAGAGCGATTGTGATTATTTTTTTCATTGTTATTTTTTTATTGGTATTTTATTTTGCAAAATTAAGCTTATATATCTGAAAACAAATCTGAATTTTCGTCATTTGTTTCAAATTCCACATCAATTTTTAAATTAGGGGAATTAGCAGCAGCAACGGCAAGTTCATCGGCACGTTCATTGAGTTTGTTTCCCGCATGACCTTTTACCCATTGAAAGGAAACTTTGTGTTTTCGGTATTGAATCAAGAATTTTCGCCATAGATCTTCATTCTTTTTTCCTTTAAATCCTTTTTTCTCCCAATTAAACACCCATTTTTTTTCGACAGCATCACAGACATACTTTGAATCAGAATAAATTGTAATTTCAGTAGGTATTTGCTTTAAGTTTTCTAATGCCACAATAACCGCTAACAATTCCATCCGATTGTTAGTCGTCAGGCGGAATCCGCCTGAAATTTCTTTTTTAATTTTCCGTTCGGTATCCAACAAAATACTGGCGAAACCGCCCGATCCGGGATTGCCCAAACAAGAGCCGTCTGTATAAGCGATAATGGCCAATTTTTTTATTTTTTATGTTTAGTCAACTCGGCTGAAATTTGCTGAAAACAATAATCTTTCAGCTCATTTTTATCGGCCAAAGATAAATGATTGGTTGAAATTATATCAAGTAATTTTACTTTTACTTTTCCCGGATAACCTTTTATCCAAGATTCCGGAAACATTTCTTTAATTCCTTTGATAGAATATAGGGCAAGTGGTGTTTGAGTTGAAATGGAAAGACTGAAAGCACCGTCTTTGAATCGTTGTAAAATTAGATTTGTATCATCCGGAATTTCACCTTCGGGGAAAATCATAATACTATTTCCTTGATTAATTTTTTCTTTTACCGCAGTATAAACATGGGTTCTGCTTCGTAAATTAGAACGGTCAACCGTGATGCAAATCCGTCGATAAATTGCACCAAAAATTGGTAATTGCGCCAATTCTTCTTTTCCGACAAATACAAGTGGATGTTTTTTGTGAATAATCGCCATAATCATAATGTCCATAACGGATGTATGATTTGCAATGGAAATATAAGTTTGATTTGGGTCTAATTTTTTTGTTTGAATGAAGTCCAATCGAAAACCACAACCATAAAAAACCAATATTGCCCACAAACGTATTCCTTTGTATGCGAAAGGAAAAGTCTTGTCGGAAAAAGCCAAAGGGAAAACCCAAAACACACCAATTAAAATCACCAAAATAGAAGTTATTAAGGTAAACCAGCATTTCCATAAAAAACTTATTATGTTTCGCAGTGTTTTCATTTTAAAATTCAAAGGTACAAAAGCTATAGTTTTTCCCTATTTGAAAAAAGAAGAAATTAAAGAATTTCTTACTTTGTAGTGGAATATAGAGTTCCAAAATGGCTTTTATGAGATTTTAGGAAAGAAAAAAGCCGGTTATTTGATTTTCAAAAACCGGCTTTTAGAGTAGTAGCGGGAACAGGACTCGAACCTGTGACCTTCGGGTTATGAGCCCGACGAGCTACCTACTGCTCCATCCCGCGATTTGGACTGCAAATATACAATATATTTAATAACTTGAGGGAATTTAATGTAAAATTTCTGTTTTTATTGTGAATTCTCGTTAATTTCCACTGGAACAGGGGGATGGCTCTCAATAAAATTTACAACCAAATCCGGATCGTCGGTCAAATAAAGTAAGTCCTTGTATTTTCTGCCTACGGCTAATTGGTGCAAAACGGAATAAAGCGCAGTATCTTCAATGTATCTTTTTTTACTCAGAAAAATCATTGGGCTGTAATAGCCAAAAGTTCCATAATGATTTTGTGCTGCCTCCTGAAAAATTTCCTGAGTTGTGCCGGCACTTCCCGGAGCATAAACAATCCCATACAAACAAATCGACAGTAGAATATCTTCCCGAATGCTATTTGAAAAATATTTAGCAATATGACAAGCGAATAAATTGGAAGGTTCATGTCCGTAAAACCAGGTTGGAATTGCTAAACTTTCTTTTCCGTTTGGGAATTTCTCCAATACTTTTTTAGATTGTTCAAAATAATTTGAGCATAAATAATCAAGTTGATTTTCTGATTCAAAATTTAAATCGGATAATTGAAAAACGGCTTCTAATAAATCATCTTCTTCATAATTCCCAAAATAAGCACCCAGATTAGCAGCCTCCATAATTCCCGGACCGCCTCCGGAGGCTATAAAATAACCTTTTTTGGAAAGACTTTGTGCTGCTAAAGCAACTTTTACATAATATTCAGAACCTCTGCGAGTGGAATGTCCGCCCATAAAACCAACAATTTGTTTTTTTGTCATTCCGAAATCATTGTAATCAATAATATTCCGAAGTGCAACATCAATGGAATAGTCGTGAATCCTTTGTGCCATAGCTTCTTCCATCGACGGATTGTATTTTGATTTCATAAAATGAAAATAAATTTCTTCATCTACAGAATTTGTCTGTTCGTTTTGTATTTTTATTAATTCCTGCCAGGTATATAAGCTCGTACGATGGGGATTATAAGGTAAATCTTTGAATTTCGGATAAACTAACGCACCGTTTGAAATAAGAAAAATAGCATCTTCTTTTAAAAAAGAACAACCTAAAAAAGTACAACCTTCGGTTTTCAATGCTTTCCAATCAATTTTCTTATTGGTGAAATCTAAATTTTGAACGACTTTTTTTGTTAAATCCGAATTTAGAGAAAGCAAATGCACCCAATCATCCCAGGTTTGAATCAGGTTTTTGAATTTTTTTAATGACATATTCGATGAATTGAAATGAGATAATTTTCAAAAATAAGGAAAAAGTAGGGAAGAGTATTATTCAGCTTGTTTTTCATGATTATTTTGAGTCTTATGAACGGAATTCAAATGGTTTCCTATACATTTGTTTAAATGTTTTTGTTTAATGAGTACAGAGATAGCTTTCAGAACATCTATTTTCAGTATCATCGGTAATTTTTTGTTGGCAGTTATTAAGTTTTTAACCGGAGTTTTTGGAAATTCTTATGCGCTTATAGCCGATGCTATTGAATCTACGGTAGATGTTTTTTCTTCTCTTTTGGTTTGGGTCGGATTGAAATATTCGAGCAAACCGCCCGATGAAAATCATCCCTATGGTCATGGTCGTTATGAGGTTTTTTCAACATTTATTGTAATAGCTTTTTTATTAATTTCGGCTATAATAATCGCTTATGAAAGTATTCAGAATATAAAAACACCACATGAATCACCTAAAGTTTTTACTTTATATGTTTTGGGTGGAATTATTTTATTCAAAGAATTTTCTTTTCAGTATGTTATTAGAAAAAGCAAAGAAACCAACAGCTCTTCTTTAAAAGCAGATGCTTGGCATCACCGTAGTGATGCGATTACATCCGTTTTGGCTTTTTTAGGAATTTCAATTGC
>JAQVDG010000276.1 GCA_028698395.1 Weeksellaceae bacterium | reverse complement strand
ATGATAACTACAAAATTGATTTCGATAGATTTACACAATTCACTTCAATCTTTGTTTCAAACTTTTAAACAGTTTATAATTCACTTTGGAAAATCGAAAATGAATTATAAACTGTTTTTTTTAGTACTGTCGTCCGGTTTTATTTATGCTAAAACCATTATTGTTGAACCCAATTCAAAAGATAAAACCTTAAAAATTGCCTTTGAACAGGCAGAAGACGGTGATACTATACTTGTTCGTTCCGGGCATTACAAAGAAGCTGAATTGCACTTAAACAAGGCTGTTACAATTATTGGTGAAAATTTTCCTGAAATTGATGGTGAAAGAAAATACGAAAATCTAACCGTGGAGAGTGATAATGTTACCCTTATCGGTTTATTATTCACTAATTCCGGTCAATCAAATTTTAATGATATTGCAGCTCTGAAAATCAAAAATTCCAAAAATATACTCATACAAAATTGTCGGTTTAAAAATAATTTCTTTGGAATTCACACCATTAATTCCAGTTACATTTCCTATATCGGCAATGATTTATTTGCAGAGAAAATAGCCGGAAGAGCATCTGCCAACGGTATTCATATCTGGAAATCTAATCACATGACTTTGAAAAACAATACCATAAAAGGTCATCGGGATGGGATTTATTTGGAATTTGTGAAAAATTCACACATTGAAAATAATCACAGCATTAACAACAGTCGTTACGGCATACACTTTATGTTTTCTCACGATAATTTATTTGAAAAAAATGAATTCAACGGAAACGGAGCCGGCGTTGCGGTTATGTACAGTAAACGAGTGAAAATGTACCATAACGTTTTTGCTAAAAGTTGGGGGAATGCTGCTTACGGACTACTTTTAAAAGAAATTGACGATAGTGAGATTTTCCAAAATTCATTTGAAAATAATACGACCGCCATTTATGCAGATGGTGCCAACCGAATTATAATAAAAGAAAATAATTTCTCGAAAAATGGTTGGGCAATGAAAATAAATGCAAGTAGTAGTGATGCTGTTGTTGATAATAATAACTTTATTGCCAATACTTTTGATTTAGCAACTAATGGGAGTTTAGTCGTAAAATCTTTAAATGGAAATTATTGGGACAAATACGAAGGATACGATTTAAACCGAGACGGAATTGGTGATATCCCCTATCGTCCCATTACTTTTTATTCGATAGTTATTGAAAGAAATCCGGGTGCACTTATGCTTTTCAGAAGTTTTTTTGTGAAATTAATGGACAAAGCTGAAAATTTAATTCCAAGCTTAACTCCTGAAAATATTAAAGATACAACACCCAAAATGAAAAAAAATAAAATCATACTTTCATGATACAATTTAAAAATCTTAATAAGTATTTTGATAAATTCCATGTTCTAAAAAATATTAATTTAGAATTGAACGAAGGGAATATCATTGCGCTCATCGGCCCGAATGCTTGTGGAAAAACAACTTTAATTAAAAATATTTTAGGCATGGTAGTGCCCAATTCGGGAGAAATAGAATTCATGAATCAACCCATCCAAAAAGATTGGAAATACCGTAATCATATTGGTTATATGCCACAAATCGGGCGTTATCCGGAAAATATGACAGTAGGACAAGTTTTAGAAATGATTGAAGATTTGCGAGATGAAAAACCGGAACAAATTGACCGTGATTTGTACAAAAGTTATCAATTATACGATATTTTAAACAAGCGAATGGGAACTTTATCGGGCGGAACCCGGCAAAAAGTAAGTGCTCATTTGGCGTTTTTATTTTCTCCGAAAGTACTTATTTTAGACGAACCTACTGCCGGTTTAGACCCTTTATCCACCTTAATTCTGAAAGAAAAAATTCTGAAAGAACGAGATAAAGGAAAATTGATTCTAATTACTTCTCACATTTTAAGTGAATTAGATAATATTGTAAATCAAGTAATTTATATGGAAGAAGGTAAAATTATTTTTGATAAATCATTGGAAAAATTAAAATCCGATACACAAAAAACAAATTTATCAGAAGCCATTGCACATATTATGAGTAACCAAGCATCAACTAACAATTAATTATGAAAAAAGTAATCAAATACGTCATTGCCGATATTTTACGAAATAAAATCGTAATTACTTATACCGTTTTTTTATTGCTTTTTTCAATGGGATTATTTCTCATGGAAGATGTTCCTGAAAAAAGTTTAATGAGTTTACTCACTTTGAATTTAAGCTTAATTCCCTTGGTGAGCGTCATGTTTTCAACGATTTATATTTACAACTCATCTGAATTCATCGAACTTTTAGCAGCTCAACCCATTAAGCGCAAAACTTTATGGCTCAGTTTATTCTTAGGATTAAGTTTTGCTCTTTGTATTGCCTTTTTAATTGGTTGTGCCATTCCGATTCTTATTTTTTCACCGAATATTACCGGATTCACCATGATTATCACCGGATTACTTTTGTCCATTATTTTTGTGTCAATTTCCTTACTTTCATCGGTTTACATCAAAGATAAAACGAAAGGAATTGGTGCTTCACTCATCATTTGGCTGTTTTTCACTTTACTGTTTGATGGATTAGTACTGTTTTTATTGTTCCAATTATTGGATTATCCTTTGGAAAATCTGATTGTGGTTTTAAGTATTTTAAATCCGGTAGATTTAGTTCGGATTGTTTCTTTATTGCAAATGGATATTTCTGCTCTAATGGGTGCTACAACCGCAGTATTTAAGCAAAGCTTCACAGGTTCAAGCGGTTCTTTTGTTACTTATTTCGTTTTACTTTTATGGATTATAATTCCACTTTTATTGTCCTTACGAAAATTTAATAAAAAAGATTTATAAGCAATTTATCATTTTTTATCAAAAAAATACCTGTTAAAGAATTTAGCAGGTATTTTTATTTTCTGAGTGATTAAAGATTTTTAATCTTCTTTTCCTAAATCATAAATTTCCATTATTTCTTCTAATTCTTTGGGTAAATCAATTTTCAAATCAATTAATTTTCCGGAATGAATGTCAAAAACCCATCCATAAACGTGTAAATCTCTTTGTTTATATGCTTTTTGAACCGATGCAATTTTAATTAAGTTAATGCATTGTTCTTGTACGTTCAATTCAACCAAACGATTGTAACGCTCAGTTTCATTCTGAATAGTTTTCAATTCATCTTTATGAATTCGGTAAACATCTCGAATATTTCTCAACCATGGATTCAAAATACCTAAATCCTTAGCTTCCATAGCCGCTTTCACCCCACCACAAAAATAATGACCACAAATAACAATATGTTTTACTTTTAAATAATTCACCGCATAATCGACTACACTGTTCATATTCAAATCGATACTGATAACCATATTGGAAATATTCCGATGAACAAAAACTTCACCCGGATGAAGTCCCATCAACTCTTCTGCTGTAACACGACTGTCGGAACAGCCAATAAACAAAACCTCCGGATTTTGTCCTTCTGCTAATTTCTCAAAGTAATTCGGATCGGTTTTTAAGTTTTCCCCAATCCATTTTTGATTGTTTTCAAATATTCTATTTAATTCCATTCAACGAAAATACAATAAAATGAAAGTTTTTAATAAAAATAATTATTCTATTTTTTCTTATTTATGAAATCATAATCAAATTATAAAAAAAAAGCCACAAACTTCTTTTTGAAATTTATGGCTTTCTGTTCTTGTTTGTTTTTTACTTATTCTTTTGAAATAATTTTCGCATTCAAATATTCCCGATTCATTCGGGCAATGCTTTCTAAGGATATTCCTTTCGGACATTCTACTTCACAAGCTCCGGTATTGGTACAATTTCCAAAACCTTCTTCATCCATCTGAGCCACCATGTTTTGAACACGACGAGAAGCTTCTACTTTTCCTTGTGGCAATAATGCAAATTGAGAAACTTTTGCACTTACAAACAACATGGCAGAACCGTTTTTACAAGCTGCAACACAAGCTCCACAACCAATACAAGTCGCTACATCAAAAGCATCGTCTGCATCTTGTTTATTGACCGGAATACTGTTTGCATCCACGGTATTTCCTGATGTTCCAACCGAAACATAACCTCCGGCTTGTTGAATTCTGTCAAAAGAAG
>JAQVDG010000275.1 GCA_028698395.1 Weeksellaceae bacterium | reverse complement strand
GAAGTTACCGCTGCTCAGTTTGACCGGGAGCTTTCGGCTACAAAATCCTATGTAGAATTAGTTGATGAAGTTAATGCAAAATGGAAAAATTCTTGGGATGCAGCCGGAAAAGAAGTTGTTTGGGATATGGTGCATTATGATGTTCAATTGATTGGAGGTACTGCCCTTCATCAAGGGAAAATTGCAGAAATGCAAACCGGAGAAGGAAAAACGTTAGTAGCTACTTTACCGGTATATCTAAATGCTCTGACAGGACGAGGAGTACACCTTGTAACAGTGAATGATTATTTAGCAAGAAGGGACTCGACTTGGATGGCTCCGATTTTTGAATTTCACGGATTGAGTGTAGATTGTATCGACAATCACCAACCTAATTCAGAAGGAAGAAAAAAAGCCTACCAATCCGATATTGTATATGGAACAAATAACGAATTCGGATTTGATTATCTGCGTGACAATATGGCAAACAGTCCGGAACGATTAGTTCAAAGAGAATTAAACTTTGCTATCGTCGATGAGGTGGACTCTGTATTAATTGATGACGCAAGAACTCCTTTGATTATTTCCGGACCGGTTCCGCAAGGCGACCGTCAGGAATTTGACGCATTAAAGCCAAAAGTTGAAAAATTATACAATGTTCAACGAGAACAATTGTCTAAAACTTTAAATGTAGCTAAAAAAACATTTGAAGAAGGTGATAAAAAAGAAGCCGGATTCCATTTGTACCAAGTTTTTAGAGGTTTACCAAAGTACAAACCTTTGATTAAATTTTTAAGTCAGGAAGGAATTCGGACTCAATTACAAAAAACAGAAGCACATTATATTGCAGATAATAACCGGGAAATGCCGGAAGTTGATCAGCATTTGTATTTTTCTATTGATGAAAAAAATAATCAAGTAGATTTGACCGACCGAGGGATTGAATACCTTTCACAAGGAATGGAAGACCCAAATTTCTTTATTTTACCAGATGTAGGAACAGTTTTAGCAGAAATTGAAGCCAAAAAACTACCAAAAGAAGAAGAATACAAAGAAAAAGAAGAATTCTTCCGTGATTTTTCTATTAAATCAGAGAGAATCCACACACTAACACAATTGTTGAAAGCCTATACATTATTTGAAAAAGATATTGAATATGTGGTAATGGAAGGTCAGGTAAAAATCGTAGATGAACAAACCGGACGTATTATGGACGGTCGTCGTTATTCCGATGGATTACACCAAGCAATTGAAGCCAAAGAAAATGTAAAAGTTGAAGCGGCAACTCAAACATTTGCAACCGTTACTTTACAGAATTACTTCCGTATGTACAACAAACTGGCAGGTATGACCGGTACGGCAGAAACAGAAGCAGGAGAGTTCTGGGAAATTTATGAATTGGACGTTGTTGCGATTCCAACCAATCGTCCGATTGCACGATTTGATTTACAAGATAAAGTTTATAAAACTAACCGAGAGAAATTCAATGCAGTAATTGATGAAATTGTTGATTTATCACAAAATAAAAAACGTCCGGTTTTGGTGGGAACAACCAATGTGGAAATCTCTGAATTATTAAGCCGTGCTTTACAATTACGAAAAATTCAGCACAATGTATTAAACGCAAAACTACACAAAAAAGAAGCTGATATTGTAACAGAAGCCGGTCGTCCGGGTGTGGTAACTATTGCTACAAACATGGCAGGACGTGGAACGGATATTAAAATTACAGATGAAGTAAAAAATGCCGGTGGTTTAGCGATTATCGGTACGGAAAGACACGATTCAAGACGTGTGGACAGACAGTTGAGAGGTCGTGCCGGTCGTCAGGGAGATCCGGGAAGTTCACAATTTTATGTTTCTTTGGAAGACAATTTAATGCGTTTATTTGGTTCTGAAAAGATTGCCCGATTAATGGATAGAATGGGACACAAAGACGGCGATATGATTCAGCATTCTATGATTACAAAATCAATTGAACGCGCACAAAGAAAAGTAGAAGAAAATAATTTTGGAATTCGTAAACGTTTATTGGAATACGATGACGTAATGAATAAACAACGAGAAGTGATTTATAAACGAAGAAAAAATGCTTTGTTCGGTGATCGTCTCGATGTGGATATTGCCAATATGATTTATGACACTTCTGCTTCCATTTCGGCTGAAGCAAAAGAAAATGAGAATTTCAAACAATTTGAGTTTGACTTAATCAAATACTTCACCATGGATAATCCGGTTTCAGAATCAGAATTTAAAGCTTTATCTATAAAAGATTTAACAACAAAAGTATATGATGCCGCTCTTTTAGATTATCAAAAACATATTGAAAATCAGGCCGAAAAAGCTTATCCAATTATTGCCAGCGTATATGAAAATCCGACAAATAATTACACCCGAATTCAAGTTCCTTTTACCGATGGACTTCGTACTTTGATGGTAGTAACCGATTTGGAAGAATCGTACAATTCAAAAGGAGAAAAATTAGTAAAAGATTTTGAAAAAGGAATCGTTTTAAGTTTGATTGATGAGCATTGGAAAGACCATTTGAGAGATGTGGATGATTTACGTCGTTCTGTTCAAAATGCAGTGTATGAGCAAAAAGATCCTTTGGTGATTTATAAACAAGAATCCTTTTTTGTCTTCCAGAGAATGTTAGACCGAGTAAATAAAGATATTATTTCTTTCTTGTTTAAAGGCGAATTACCAACTCCGGATCCGCAACACATTCAACAAGCTCGACAACAAAAAGAAGAAAAAGTTCAAACCAATCGGACCGGAGATGACAGTAGCAGAAATAGTGGTGGAAATAATTATTTCAATCAATCTAACACTACTTCAACCAATGCACCAACATCTCAACCGGAAATTACAGCACCTCGAACTGTGGTGAAAATTGGAAGAAATGATAAAGTTGCTATCCGAAATATTCAAAGTGGAGAAAAACAAGAAATGAAATTTAAACAAGCTCAACCTTTGATTGAAAGCGGGGAATGGGTTTTAGTAGAAAATTAATTTTTAAGTAACTTCAAAAATAGATAAAAAGCTGCCTTCTTATGAGGCAGTTTTTTGTTAAAAAGCAATTTATATGTCAGAATCAAGTAAACAAAGTAAATCCGGTATAATTTAATTTTTAAAGATAAATATTATATTTGCCGGCATGTTTAGCAACGAACAAACAAAAGATTTAAGTCAACGTATCAAAGACTTACACACTTATCTTGAAATAGAAAAGAAAGAAATAGAAATCGTTAATGAAGAAGAACGAGCCGCTTCTCCTGATTTTTGGAATCATCCAAAAGAAGCCGAAATTTTTATGAAAAGCCTTCGTTCCAAAAAAAAATGGGTAGAAGATTATTATAAAATCCGGGATTCTTATAATGATTTAGAAGTTTTGGTTGAATTTAACAAAGAAGGCGAAGCTTCTGATGAAGATGTTCAGCGACAATATAATCAAACATTACAATTCCTCGAAGAGATTGAATTTCGTAATATGCTTTCAGAAGAAGGCGATAATTTAAGTGCTGTTTTGCAGATTACTTCCGGAGCCGGTGGAACTGAAAGTTGTGATTGGGCAGGAATGCTGATGCGTATGTATTTGATGTGGGCAGAACACAGCGGATATAAAGTACGGGAATTAAACTTTCAAGAAGGTGATGTTGCCGGAGTGAAAACTGTAACCTTAGAAATAGAAGGCGAATACGCTTTTGGTTATTTAAAAGGAGAAAATGGCGTTCACCGCTTGGTTCGGATTTCTCCGTTTGACAGTAATGCAAAGCGACACACAAGTTTTGTTTCAGTTTATGTTTATCCTTTGGTAGATGATTCTATTGAAATTGAGATTAATCCCAATGATATAGAAATGCAAACTTCACGTTCAGGCGGAGCCGGTGGTCAAAATGTAAATAAAGTGGAAACCAAAGTTCAGTTAACACATAAACCCACCGGGATTGTTGTTGTTTGTCAAGTTGAACGTTCTCAATTAGCAAACCGGGAACGAGCGATGCAAATGTTGAAATCAGAATTGTATAAAATCGAATTGGACAAGAGAATGACGGCCCGGAATGAGATTGAAGCCAATAAAATGAAAATTGAATGGGGTTCACAAATTCGGAATT
>JAQVDG010000274.1 GCA_028698395.1 Weeksellaceae bacterium | reverse complement strand
ATACCAACAACTTGAACAATGCGATTGCCGGAACCGACTTGGATGGACTGTCTATCGAAGAGGTACTGAAAAGAGGCTCCGACAAACCTGCGGTGAGAAACAATGGTGGCGGTTATTATAACCACAAACTTTTTTGGGAAATCATGGGTCCGAATGGAGGTGGTGAACCTACGGGTGAGCTTGCCGAGGCTATTCAGAAAAACTTTGGCTCATTCGAGGCTTTCAAAGATGAGTTTTCAAAAGCAGCTGCAACAAGGTTCGGCTCCGGTTGGGCATGGCTGATCAAAACAGATGACGGTAAACTCATTGTTTGCTCCACTCCCAATCAGGACAACCATCTGATGCCCGATGTTCAATGCAATGGCAAGGCAATCTTGGGCATAGATGTCTGGGAACATGCCTATTACTTAAATTATCAGAACCGGAGACCCGACTACATTAATGCGTTTTTTAATGTGGTCAATTGGGACAAAGTCGCAGAATTATTCAGCAAATAAGAAGCTGAAGATTCCATTTGTAAAACAAGAAAGTAGAGAATTTTTTCTCTGCTTTTTTTAATTTTATCAAATAAATATAACAATTAGATATGCCGAATGGAAGTGGATGTCGAGACAAAATCTGATATTTGAAACCTTCAAAAAGCATATACAGCAACAGAATTGTAGTATGGGAAAAATAATTTTGGAAAACATCAGGATTTATTCCAACCATGGTTGTTTGGACGAAGAAGCGCTGATTGGTTCAGACTATGTGGTGGATTTGGAAATTGAGGCAGACCTTGACAAAGCCACACAAACCGATGAGCTGAACGACACCGTCGATTATGTGCATCTGAACCGTATAGTCAAAGAAGAAGTCTCGGTGCGGTCCAAATTGCTCGAAAAAGTTGCGCTAAGAGTGTTGGAAAGAATCGGGGCCGAAATTGCTTTGGTGCACTGGGCTAAGATCAAATTATCCAAGTTGAATCCACCCATTGGTGGCAATGTGGAAAAAGTTAGCATAGTTTTGGAAAAGAAATTTTAAGTTTACTTTTAATTTTTATCTTTGCAATCCAAATGCAAACGAATGGTTCCGTGGCCGAGGGGCTAGGCACCGGTCTGCAAAACCGTTTACAGCGGTTCGAATCCGCTCGGAACCTCGATTTAAAACCCTGATTATTTGAACTTCAAGTGGTTAGGGTTTTTTTAATGGATTTTTTCACGCATTCTAAACTTCCTTTTTGATTAGCATTATAAAATTCAGTAGTGTTATTCTATAAATTAAGTCGTCTATCATACCTTAATCCAATTCATTATATTTGGGTGTTTAATCATTTTTTAAGTAATGTCTTTATACCAAAACACCGTACTCCTGAAGTATTTAAAATCTCAAAATACGCAGCTGATTGCTGAAAAATGGAAAGTCTTTCAATCACATTTTCAAAATCCAGTCATTCAGGAAAACATAAAAAATTCCAAAGAAGAGCAATACCAAGGCGAATTCCTCATCGATCTATTTGTAAATGTTTTGGGATACATGAAAAACCCATATCCCAACTTTAATCTTACAACAGAATATAAAAATGTAAAAGACAGTAAGAAAGCAGATGGTGCTATAATTATAGACAATAAGGTCTTGGGAATTATAGAGCTGAAAGGCATGAATACTACCGACCTTTCGAAGATTGAAGAGCAAGCATTTGGGTATAAAAACAATCAGCCTGATTGTAAATATGTTATCACTTCTAATTTTGAGAAACTAAGATTTTATATAGATAATGCAGTCGATTATCTGGAATTCAACTTGTTTAACCTATCAGAAAATGAGTTTAAGGTTCTTTATTTGACCTTGGCTTTTGAAAATATTCAGGCAGATTTACCTTCCAGAATTAAGAGTGAATCTATAAGTCAGGAAGATGTAATCACCAAAAAATTATATAAAGATTACTCTGTCTTCAAAAGGGAATTATTCAGCAACCTGACTATTTTAAATCCTGATTATGAACCTATTGTTTTGTTCAAAAAGTCTCAAAAACTATTAGATCGATTTTTATTCTTGTTTTTTGCTGAAGATCGACATCTCTTGCCCGTCAATTATACTCGATCAATTCTTTCACAGTGGGAAAAGGTACAAGAATTAGATATAGACGAACCACTTTATGACCGCTTCAAAAAACATTTTAATTATTTAAACACAGGTTATAAAGGAAAGGAATTCGAAGTTTTCCCCTACAACGGTGGACTTTTTTTACCAGATAGCATTCTAGACGAATTCATAATAGATGACAAACTATTATATAAACACAGTTTGAAACTCTCAGAGTACAACTTTGAGAGTGAAGTAGATGTCAATATTTTAGGCCATATTTTTGAAAATTCTCTGAATGAAATTGAAGAGATTCAGGCAGCATTAGAGGGGCAAGCGATCGATAAATCCAAAACAAAGCGTAAAAAAGATGGGGTTTTTTATACGCCAAAATACATTACCAAATACATTGTAGAAAACACAATTGGAAAGCTTTGTGAAGAAAAGAAAGCGGAATTAGCCATTGATGAAGAGGATTATATCACCGATAAGAAAAGACAAAAGAAAACCATAAAAGATTTAGTTGGTAAACTTAACATCTATAGAAATTGGCTTTTGCAATTGACCATTTGTGATCCTGCTTGTGGTAGTGGCGCATTTTTGAACCAAGCTTTGGATTTCTTAATTAAAGAACATAAATACTTAGATGAATTACAAGCCAAATTATTTGGCGATGCATTGGTTTTAACAGACATCGAAAATAGCATTCTGGAAAACAACCTTTTTGGGGTTGACCTCAATGAAGAAAGTGTTGAAATCGCTAAACTTTCTCTATGGTTAAGAACGGCTCAACCCAATCGAAAACTAAACGATCTAAGTGGTAATATCAAATGTGGAAACTCCTTAATTGATGATCCAGAAATTGTGGGAAACAAAGCTTTTGATTGGGAGAAAGAATTTCCTCAAGTATTTGCAAAAGGAGGTTTTGATGTAGTGATTGGGAATCCGCCGTATGTCCAATTATCTAAACTAGAGACTACTACACAAGAAGAGAGGAATTTTTTACTTGACAAGTACCAAACTTCTGCAGGAAGGTTAAATACATATATTTATTTTATCCACCTTTTGCAGCTTATTCTAAAAGATAATGGATTTGCCAGTTATATAATTCCGAATACAATTTTAACGCAAGAATATTATGCTGAAACAAGAAGGCTATTTATTGAAAAAATCAATTTAACTGAAGTAGTTCAGTATTCCTATTTGCCCTTTGCTGATGCTATTGTAGAGAATATCACACTCTTCTTTCGCAAGAACATGTCTGTTAAGTATATAAATATAACAGAACAAACACCAAATGATGTCCGTGTTATGAAGACATTGGATACATCATCTATTAAAACAGCACATAAAAATATCATACAATTAAATTTTAGTGAGATCACTAATAAGCTCGACAAAATAGAAAATAAATTAGATGATTTTGTTGAAATTAATCAAGCAATTGCTTTAAAAGGCGATAAGTCATTATCAGTGAAAAATGAATTTAAACCTCATTATTATAAATTAATAGATGGAAAACACATAAACAAATATTTAATAAAATGGGGAGGAGATTATCTTGAACATGATTTGGACAGAATACATTCTTGTAAAAGAAAGGATATATTTGAATCAAAAGAAAAATTATTTTTCAGAAGGGTTTCTTCTAACTTAATATTCACTTTTGATAATGAACAGTATTTTGCTCTAAATACTATTGTTGTAGTCAATCTTCGTGAAAAAGTTATAATACCTCTAAAAGCTTTACTTGCAATCTTAAACTCCAAATTACTAAATTATTATTATATTAATAAGTATAAATCCACCAAAACTGTTTTTTCGGAAATTCAAGCAAGAACTGTGAAACTCCTTCCTATACCTAACATTTTGGAAAATGAATCAAATTATCTTTTAGAAAAAGCAGACCAAATGCTTTCTCTCAACAAAGAACTTCAAGAGATTTCCTCCAAATTCCATAGAACATTAGAAAGGAAATTTGAACTAGAAACTTTACCAAAAAAGCTTCAAGAATGGTATGAATTAAACTTTGCAGAATTT